>JAEEYY010000098.1 GCA_016288355.1 Synergistes sp. | reverse complement strand
AACATTGTTCTACAAGGATCTGTTCGCAACGCTGTGCTTTATCTTTTTCGGAATTGCCCTTGCTACTCATCATCCCTATTTTTATTTCGGCGCTATGTTGTGCGGCTGCCTTTCGATGACGGCGAAACGGAAGATCTGGGCGAACCCTGCCTGGAGCGATGCATTCTACGACAAGATCGAAGACTGGATCAAAAGCAAGACTGAAGGTCCGAAGACAGAATTTTCGGAGGACGAGGAGATAAAGCCGCTGCCGCCGCTTGACGATAACAAAAAATAGACAAAAGCCTCCGCCGAAGTATCAGGCGGAGGCTTTTTCGGTGTGTGCCTGGGGTATATTATCATCGTTTATCGGTATACATCATGTGGCAGCCGCCCAGCTGGTAGTACAGACATTTTTTGCCGCTGCACGGCCTGCACGGTTCTGTCTTTATCTCACATTCGCGCTCGCTTGTGCCCAGCGTAATGAACGCGCACTGCGATTTCCGCGGATGCAGAAGAGAGGTGCCGTTTGCCGTCACGTTTATCAAAGATTCCGTTTCGGCTGCGGATACGATCTTTTCCATAAGATCCTGTCTCATGTTTCCTATGCCCGGATAATACTCCCCGCAGACGAAGCGGCCTGTAAGAGAGGCTTTTTTTCTAAGCCATCCGATAAGAACATCGTGCATGCAGTAAAGCGCCATTGAGCCTGCAACGTCAAGCAGAAGCCCCGTCATTATGCTTCCTGCCGACGCTGTCATAGCGCCTGCTTCTTTTTCCAGCGCTTTTCCTATAGTCCAAACCAATATAGCGGTCTTCTCTTCTTTGCTTTCAAGCTCCGGCACGTCTTTGAATTCTGCCGACAGGACTTCCGCCGGCATCGTTTTTATCACTGCCTGCGGCAGGAATAGTTTCTCTGAGCCGCTTTCCTTCCAGAATTCTTCAAATTTCCGAAAGCAGAGCAGCTGTTTTTCTCCAAGTCCGGAGTAGAACTTCTCAAGAGAAGAGAGGTCGACCCGCACCTCGTCGCTTTCATATATTTCTGTATTATTTTTTTCGTATTCTGAGTAAAAGATCCTGATCTTCTTCATTTTTCTCACCGTCCGGCCGTTAAAAGGACATTGCGTTCATGAAGCGTTTCTGAAAATCGGCAAGAGAAGAGAGCTCAATATAGGTCATTTTTTCAGCGGCTGTTTCTGCTCTTCTGTAAAAACCGGCTGAAGCTAAAGACATGCAGGCCCCGAGTCCGGAAGAGTTTTTTACGCCGGTTATGATCTCGCGGCGCACGTCCGGAATCAATCCAACCCTGACGGCGCTTTCTATGTTTATATTGTTGCCGAAAGCGCCGGCAAGACAGACCTCCCCGATCTCTTCCGCCTTTATGCCGGCCTTTTCCAGCATCACGCCGATACCTACCTTTACCGCGCCCGCGGCGAGCTGCACTTCCCTTATATCCTTCTGTGTAAGGTATACCGGATGTTCCTCATCCGTCAGCAGCAGGCGCACCATGCCTTTGGGGCCGCCGCGGCTGAGTCTTTTCGAAAAGCGGGGGTCTGTGCACTTCTCCGGATATTCGAAGCGTCCGCCGGGGTTTATCATGCCTTCGTCAAGAAGCAGCGCGATCGCGTCTATCAGGCCTGAACCGCACAGGCCTGCCGGCGCGGTTCCGCCTATGACGCTGCAGCACAGCTCTTTGCCGGATAAGAAGACTTTTTCTATCGCTCCCTCGGCGGCCCTCATGCCATACTGTATCCTTGCCCCTTCAAATGCGGGCCCTGCCGCCGTAGCGCAGCAGAACATGCCTTTTCTGCTGCCGATGACTATCTCGTTGTTGGTCCCGATATCGACAAGGAGCCGCATTTTGTCTTCTGTATCCATGCCTGTTGCCGCAACGCCGGCTACTATGTCGGCGCCGACGTAGCCCGCCACGTTCGGTAGCATTTTTACCACGCAGGGGCCGCCGGTGTCTATGCCGATATCCTTTGCGGGAAAAGGCGGCATAGAGAGAAACTGCGGGCTGTAGGGGCTGTGCCCGATGCTTTCGGGGGAAACGCCGGCAAACAGATGTTCCATTACGGTGTTTCCGGCTATAACAAGTTCTGTTATCTCATCCGGACGGACGGCGTTTTTTTCCGCCATGCAGCGGATGTTTTTCTCCATTGCCGCGGTTATGGCCTTCTGCACGCGCAGAAGCGCTTCGCAAGACGCGGATGAGTATGCTATTCTTGATATCACGTCGTCGCCGAAGGCGACCTGCGGATTCAGAAAAGAAACGCGGTCTGTGATCTTATGCCCGTCAAGGTCAAGCAGATAGCATACGACGGTCGTGGTGCCGATATCCGCCGCAACGCCGAAACCGTGCTTTTCCTTAGACCATTCATTTATGCCGCCGCTGAGGCCCTCAAGTATGCTGCCGCCGCGGCTTTCATTGCTGTCAATGACATGCAGCGTACCGTTTCTTACTATTCTTGCGCAGCATGCGAGCCTTACTCCTCCGTCAGCCTCTTCCTGCGAGAGCCGCTTTTTTTCTGTTTCTGTGAGAGGCGCGAAGGGATCCCGGGCTTTGTCTTTTACCGCGACGCGGCATTTTCCGCAGACGCCTGCGCCGCCGCAGTGTCGGCCGATCATTACGCCGGCTCTGTCCGCTGCGTCTGCTGCCGTGGCGCCTTCCGGCACGCGGGCGGAGACCCCGTCAGGCATGAATGTGATAAGATGCGTTTTTTCGTTGTTTTCTTCCACAGCAGGGCCTCCGATCAAAAAACAATACAGCGGTGTTTTCCGCCATACAAAAATTATAAAGTCGGGTGAAGCATAAATAAAGATGCTTCACCCGAATGTTTTTAATGCAGGATATATGAAAGGAATCAGGCTGCGTCTTCCGCGTCGTGCGGGAAGACAAGGGCGGTGCGTTTTTCGATCTTGTCCGCGCCGTTTTTGCCCCAGTAGATGCCTATGCCCAGATATGACATTATTATCGCCACGAACGGGTTGATTATGTTCATGAAGCAGTAAGGTGCATACGAAAGGGTCGGTACTCCGAGGGCGCCGGACTGGAAGGCGCCGCAGCCGGTCCACGGAATCAGGACCGCCGTCATCGTGCCGCAGTCCTCAAGTGAGCGCGACAGCATTCGCGGAGAGAGATCCGTCTTTGCGACCGAAGTTTTGAACATGCGTCCGGGAACGACTATCGCTAGATACTGGTCTCCGAGGAAGAGGTTGCTGACAAAGCAGGAAACGACTACCAGCGTCACAAAGCCTCCGACCCTGCGGATCTTATAGAGCATCGGGTTAAGCAGCACGTCAAGGTAGTGACAGCTTTCCATTATACCGCCGAGCACGAGCGCGATCATGATGAGCGAAAGTGACCACATCATACTGTCGAGGCCGCCCCTGTTCAGCAGCTCGGTCACCAGCGACGATACCTCGTGGATAGTCTCCGGAGCTATGCCGGAGATGCCGGACTCGCTCATTAGCGCCGGGAGCTCCTCCATCGCGGCTTCGGAGAGTTTAGTGGCTACCGACGACTCATATCCGTAATGTATCGCACCAAGCGCGTCGGCAAGGCTCGTTCCCTGGACCATTGCCAGGATGGAAGCCGCGGCGGTGCCTGCCATCATGCTCGGCAGAGCCGGGCATTTCAGCACCGCAAGCCCCAGGACTATTATTACCGGTATCGCTACATAGAGCGGGTTGATCGAGAATTCGGCTGCAAGGATCTTCTGGAAGGCCTGAATGCGCGTCGGGTCAAATGACGCGGCGCCGCCGGAGTAGGAAAAGCCCAGCACTATCGTTATCACGGCTACGATTATATAGGTCGGCACCGTCGTCCACATCATCGCGCGTATATGGTCAAAAAGGTTTGAGCCGGATACGGCAGGAGCCAGGTTCGTGGTGTCGGAGAGCGGCGACATCTTGTCTCCGAAATAGGCGCCGGATATTATAACACCGGCGGCAAGCGGAGCCGGGATATTGAGTCCCGCAGCGATTCCTATAAGGGCTACTCCCGCGGTCCCGCCTACGCCCCAGGAGGAGCCGGTGGCAAGCGAAACTATCGAACAGAGCAGAAGTGTAGCAAAAAGGAAGATGCCCGGCGAAAGAACGTTGAAGCCGTAATAGATGAGTCCGGGGACGACCCCTGCCTGTACCCAGGAGCCTACCAGCATTCCTATCGCTATCAGTATCAGAAGAGCGCCGATCGACGATGAGATAGCGTTGCAGATCGCAGACTCCATCTCTTCCCAGGTTATCCCTACGATAAATTTGCCTACGAGAGCCGCTATCGCGGCGGCTACTGCGATAGGAACATGGGCGTCGAGCCCCAGCTTGAGAAGGCCGAAGCTGATAGTGCCCGCGATACATATGAATGTTGCGAGTGCGACCGCAAAAGAGGGCTTCTTAACTTTTGTAACAGTCATTATTATTTATACCTCCCTTTGTTTTGAGAAACTCCGTGGCTGATCGATTACAGAAGAATAAAAACAGCTTATTATTCAGCCGATAAACATGACTATTTTACACATTTATTCGTTATTAAAACAGTTTTTATACAAAAAACTAAAACAGAAATTTGTAAAAGAACCTTTGTGCCGGCGTGCCTGATTCATCCGGACATTACTTTGCCGTATCGTTGTACTCACCGATCGCGTCAAAGAACGCCATGATATTCTCCCATTTTGCGTTGACCGCTATATCACAGCCTGACGAGATGACAAAATTGGGGAAGGCGGGACAGCATTCTCTCATAAGCGAAAGCACGGCTTCTCTCATCGACTGCGGCGTACCCATACAGAACTGCGACGAAGGATCGATGTTTCCCATAGCGATAATGTTTTCGGGGATCTTTGCCAGGACGTCTTTCATGCTGACCGCGTTGCCGAAGTGATAGGCGGCGGCGCCGACAGCAAGCAGAGAATCCATCATCCGCGGCACGGAGCCGCCGCAGTTGTGGTATACGATGATAAAGCTGTCGTCCTGAACGGCGTCTATTATCTCCTTCACATAAGGCTCGGAGAATTCTTTTGCAAGCTTCGGAGAGAGCAGCCCGGTAAGGGGCTCGGCCATGATCAGTCCGTTCGCGCCCGCATCTCTGAAAGCTTTTATATATTCGATCAGGAAGGGCGTTACTTTCTTCATCGTCGTGTGTACCATCTGCGGATTCTTTACGCAGTGTATCATCGACTTCGAGATCCCCATCAGCCTTCCGCAGAGCGAGAAGGGGCCCGCGGCCCCGGCAAGCACCGGCCGGTCCGTGATAAGTTTGCAGGCTTTTTCTACAGCTTCGACAAAAAGACCGGTGCGGGCGTCTCCGACATGCGGGATCTTCAGCGCAACGGCAGAGTCGTTGTCTTTTACGATCTCGTTTGTTACGACCGGAACTTCCCTGTCAAAAGTTTTTATTGACGAGCCGAAAGCTTCGGCTTCGACCGACAGGTCCATCATACTTACAGAAGCCGCGGACGGGATCCTGTCGGCTACAGCTTTCATGCCCTCGGCCTGAAGGGAGCTGTTCTGTACAAGTTCTCTTACGGTGACGCCTGTTATACTGACGCTGGGGAAAGAAAGTATCGGCAGGCCCTTTCTGGCGGGCGCTCTTTTCAGATCTTCAAGCCATTGTCTTGAGTTCACAAAGCATCATCGTCCTTTCGTTTAAAAGTAAATTACCCGCGGCGGCAGGCATGCAAATCGTTTGCCTGCCTGCCATCACCGCGGCGTTTTGTATTATTTAGTAAGGAAATTCGACGCCCATAGCGCAGAGTTCGTCGCGCATACGCTCATACTGGTCGAGGTATTCCTGGCGCGGCGTGAGCTTGTCCATATCATAGACTTCCTGTATGTGTTTGCCGTAGTTGTCTATCGGGATCAGCTTTTCATACTTTTCCATGATCTTCTGGCAGAGCTCTTCGCACTTTGCCCTTGAAAGACGTGATTTGAAGGATGCTTCGGAAACTTCGTGGTAGAAGCGCGATTCGAGAGGCGTGGCCATATCCGTGAATTTGTTGCGGCAGGTGGCTGCCCCCCACGGGTTGCCGCCGCAGCATTCCGTGGCAAGAGCATGGTTGGCGCATTCCCAGTAGAGCTGTTCTGTGCCGGGGCCGGCGTTCGCAAAGAGGTTGTTCATGTAGATGAGGTTTGAGTTGCGCGACATGGCCTGGCTCAGAACGCTCTGCAGCCACAGAAGCTGTCTTGTCGTCGTGGACTGCCATTTCAGATGGAACGGGAAGTTCAGCGCCCAGCAGGATCCGTAGAGGCAGGCGCCTTCGATGTTGTAGGCCGTCTGAAGGACCAGCGTGCCTTCCGTACCGCCGGCATGTCCGCCGAAGATGGCTCCGCAGAGATTGCCGAATACGTTGCCGTATGAGCGGTAGTGCAGGGATTTGTTGAGCATCGCGTTGTTGGTGGTCATCTCGGTGAGGATTGATACCATGCGTCCGTCAAGATGTGATTTGCGGACGCCCCATTCCGGATTTCCGGCGGCTATCTGCGCCTGAGCGGATTCGGCTGTGCCGACTGAGACGGTCCATACATCGGGACGTCCAACGAGACGCTGCGCGTCGCGGAGATTCATCGCGTGCTCCATAGCGGCCGCGACCTCCGTCGGGCTCTGCGACGTGGCCTTGCGCCCCATGAAGTCCTCGATCAGAGGCGCGCAGAGACCGTCGAGCAGCGGCTCTTTAAGGTAGGCCATGCAGGCCTTTTTGTGGATGTCGGTGCTGAAATTAGCGTCGGGGCTGAAAAGGTGGAAGGGGCGGCGTTCCCTGTCTTCTACCGAACGCACCTGGAACCAGCGCTGGTCATGTCCCGCGCCGATCATGTATTTCGGCTGCTTGGTATAGAGGACTTCGTTTACCTCACGCTCCGTGAATTTCATCACGCGGTGCGTGTCCTGGTTGTAAACGCCTACGGAGATAAAGAAGTCTTTTGCCGCTTCCCATGTTCTGTCGGCGAGGGCGTCGTCCTGGTTAACTATGCTTTTTCCGTCGTATTTGATGTCATGCTCTTTTATGACCCTTTTCATCTGAGGGATGAAGCTTTTGAGCATCCATTCCGTCTGATCTTTAAAAAACGGACCGTCTTCGGCCTTGGCGAATACTTCCCACATTCTGAAAGTTGACATCTTATTTTCCTCCGTAAAATATTAGTAGATTATCCCAGGAGCTTCTTGAGCTTTGCCGCGCATTCGAACGCGTCGAAGGACCAAACATCGGCGCCTATGCGCTCGGCCCATTCCACCGAGGTCGGGGCTCCGCCAACACATACGAGATATTTCCCCTTTTCGCCGGCGTCCTTTACGAGCTTGATGAATTCTTCCTGTCCGGGCATCGTAGTTGTCATAAGAGCCGAAAGTCCTACTACGTCGGCTTTCTCTTTGCGGGCCGTTTCCAGATATGCCACGGGGTCTACGTCGGCGCCGAGGTCTATCACGTTGAAGCCGCTTGCCTGCAGCACTATGCCTACGATGTTCTTTCCTATATCGTGGTAGTCGCCCTTTACCGTTCCGATAACGACCGTTTTTGCCGGGCCGTCAGAATCCTTGACAAGATGTTCCTTAAGCACCGACATTATCTGCATGAAAGCGTCGCCTGCGATCATAAGGTCGGGAAGGAAGACCTCGAAGTTTTCGAATTTCTCGCCGAGGATCCCCATCTCTTCGGTGAGCCCGTTCATAATATCCTGGGCCGGCGTACCGTCCGCAATGAGCTTGTTTGTAAGGGCTACCGCCGCTTCTCCGTCTCCGTCTACCATGTACTGGCGAACATCCGCTATTGACATGAAAGCTACCTCCGTTTATTTGTTTTGATTAAAAAATATCCTTCTGTTTTCCTGTGATGAGAGATTATCACTGTTATGCAAAAGGTATGCAAAATAATTTTTGCAGCCGGCGATATATTTTTTTCGCCCGGGGAATCTTTTTGCAGAAATTTTGCATGCTGATATCTGCGGGTTCTGCCCTGCTCCGGTTTCGGGCTCAGAGCGGCAAAAGCGGGGCAGAGCCGTACAGCCGGCGTTTTTTCTGTGCAGGATGTCCTTTTATCGTATAAAATCTTATAAACAGAAATAATATTTTTTGCAGGGGTAGAATATGAGATATCAGGTCCGCTTTTTCGGCATACCGGAAGTTTTTACCGACGGAGAGCGCTGCGTCTTTCCTTTCCGAAAGGCGCAGGCTCTTGCGCTGATGCTGGCGGAGGATAAAAGTGCCTCCAAAAACAGTATATGCGAATATCTGTGGCCCGACAAAGCGACGGAAAAGGCGCGCCGTAATCTCAGCAACGCGCTCAGCTGTGTAAAAAAAATACTGCCGGTAAAAGCAGACGGTGATATCATTTCCGTTGACCCGAATATAGAGATAGAGCGGGACACCGACCTTATACTCCGGCTGGATACGCTCGGCTGGCAGGAGATAGCCGCGCTCTGCCGCCCCTATATCGACGTCGGCGAGATGAGCGACTGGCCGTATTTCAGCGACTGGCTGCTGTCGAAGAGACAGCACTACAGCGGGCTGCTTGTTAAAAATTTAAAAAAACGCGCGCAGGAACGTCTTGCCGGCTATGCGAAAAGCGGCACGGACGACGCGCTGCTGTGCTATGAAAAGCTGGCGGAGCTCGAGCCTTACGATGAAAAGATCCACGCGGAGCTGGTGCGCCTTTATATTAAAACGAACCAGAAGGTAAAGGCGATCGACGCCGCGCATGCATTCTCTTCCCGCATGGAGAATGATTTTGGCATAGAAGCAGATCTTTCCGAAGTATCTTCTTTGATAAGGAGAAAGAAGGAAGCGCATCGGAGCAGAGCCTCTGTGCCGGCGGAAAACGGGAAACAGCCCGCAAGAAAAAACGAGATCATAAAGATGCTCGAATTCTTCTGCGGAGGAAAGGAAAGTCAGCCGTTATGCGGCCTCGTTTGGGGAGAGCAGGGGATAGGCAAAACGGTTTTCATAAACGAAATGATCACACGCCTGGAACAGAACGGCTGGGAATGCTTCTCCGTAAGCTGCCGGCAGGAGGAGAGATCATCCCCGCTTGCGCCGGTCGCCCGTGTTCTGGAGCGTCTGCATATCTCCGGAGAGTGGAGTGAGAGTGTTAATTCCCTTTCTGAGTACAACTATTCGTATGTCACCGGTCTTCTCCGTAAATATGTCACGGGGAACCGTGACGGGGCGCGCAGGCTGCTGGTAATCGAGAATATACAATGGATGGACAGCGCCTCATGGAATGTGATCGAGTCGATCATGTGCGACAACAGCGCGCCGCGCAATATGCTGGTATCCGGTTTTGAAGAAACGCGTTCCGCCTTTATGCTGAGGGCCGCGCTTGCGGACGAGCCTTTTGAAAAATTCGAAGTGACGCTGCGGCGCTTCAAGCTGGAGGAAACGGCGCGCGTCTGCTCAGAAATGGCCCCGGACGAGGAATGGAACGATGAACGTGTTCACGAAGTCTATATGCAGACAGAGGGCAGCCCGTTCTTTATCAGAGAGCTGCTCAGATACAGGCGGG
Organism: Synergistes sp.; assembly: GCA_016288355.1. GTDB lineage: Bacteria > Synergistota > Synergistia > Synergistales > Synergistaceae > Synergistes. Next base: position 12,934 of record JAEEYY010000098.1, on the reverse strand, counting down.
AGGGACTCCTTTCAGAAGGCAGCCGCCGGAATATGTACCTTTCCATAGCGGGGCTTCCGGACGGGCGGGAAAAGCTTTTCCTTGAAGCGGCAGCCGTATGTCCTGAAGGGGCTTCCATGTGTGAGATCGCGGCCGTGCTTGGCGTCACGCCGCTTGAAGTGTCGGGGTGCTATGACGCGCTTCTGCGCTACGGTCTCCTGAGCGAGAGTGCGGCCGGCGGCGACGTTGTCTACTATTTTGCCCATGACAGGATACGTGAAGCGCTGCTTTCCGGAATGTCTCTCTCGAGAAAGACGGCGCTTCATATCAAGAATATCGAGACGCTTGAGGCCTCTCTGCCCGAAAAGCTTCGTTACCGGCACAGGAACGTCTGCAGAAGGCTCAGCTTTCACTGCAGGGAAGCGGGGCTGGCGCTTAAAGAGCTCTATTGGCGCGTAAGGGAGCTGGAGCTGCACTTTGCGGCGGTCCATGAGGTCTTTCCGACGCTGGTCGATCAGGATCTGATGCACTATATCCCGACTGTGGAAGATGTCAGCTATACGCAGAAAGCTATGGGCGAAGCGTGGAAGATTATGGATACCCTCTTTCGCAGAGAGGGGGGAAGCCCTGAGCTGCTGCGCCTCGAAAGAGACCTTTATATCCTGAAAGGGGCTTATCTGTGGTGGAGCGGGGGCTGTGCCGACGCGGATATCATGCTGCGCGGGGCGCTTCGCAAGGCTCTTGCCGCGGAGGAAGCGGAGCCGGTGATAAGAGCCGGCGTTCAGATGTGTTACCTTGCGATACAGGAAGACGACGCCAAAAGACTTTCATACTGCGCCCGCAAACTGCTCGCTTTTTCGAAGAAGAGCTCTTTCCGCCAGTGGGAGGGCGCGGCTCTTCGCTTTGCGGCAATAGCGGAAATACTGGCGGGGCGTCATGAAGAGGCGGAAAAACATCTGCTGATTTCGGCGGCTGTCTTTGAGAAGCTTGAGGAAAAAGGAGAGAATTATACGGTATGCCTTATTGCTGCCGAGCATTTCCGCGGAGACTGCATGCTGGCCCGTAAAAAATTTGCGGAAGCGCTTGCGTTTTATGAAAATTGTATAAATATAGGCAGCTCCGTTTCTCTTTTCCACGGACTCGGACTTTCTTTTGCAAAGGCCGCGTTCTGCCTGATGCTGCTTGAGCGATATGAAGAAGCGGAAAAGCATCTTCAGAAGATGGGAAAGATCTGCGGCCTGATGCATACGGACTGGGAAGAAGGGCTTCACGGGGGAGGCTTTGCGTACAGCCTTATGGGACTGATAAAATGCCGCAAAAAAGACTGGTATCACGGCGCTATGTGCTTCGCGGTCGCCAAGCGGCTCGCAAACAAAGCAAAGCGTCCTTTATGGCAGGCCGTGCTCTGCTGGTCGAAGCTGGAACTGTATAAAATGACGCAGGATATGCCGAAGGATTTTGCCGAAGAGGTCCTTACTCATTCGTCAGCCTGGTACGAAGAACAGCTTGCGCAGCTGAAGAGCAGGGTAGGATGGATATGACACCATGCGCCGTTCATGCAGCGGTGCGGAAAAAGACATTACGACAATAAAAAACCGCTTCGCAATAATGTGCGAAGCGGTTTTTGACTGTTCGCCGGGTTTTACGCTGCCGGTCCTGCGGCTTCCGGCTTCGGAGCGGGCGCCGGTCTCGGCGGCCTTGCGTCCGTTATTGCCTTTACCGGGCACTTGCCGGCGCAGAGCCCGCAGTTTACGCATTTTTCCGGGTCTATAACGGCGAGGGACCCCTTCATTTCTATAGCCTGTTTGGGACAGCTCTTCACACAGATCGAGCAGCCGATGCAGCCGGCGCTGCAAACTTTCTTTACAACAGGCCCCTTGTGCGGATTGCTGCATCCGACCTGAATCTTCGATTTCTTCGGCACCAGCGTTATCACCCCGCGCGGGCATTCCGCAGCGCAGGCGCCGCAGCCCACGCACTTTTCCCTGTCGACGACGGCAAGGCCGTTTTTCACCTGAATCGCGCCGAATGAGCAGACTTTGACGCAGGTCCCGAAGCCGAGGCATCCGAACGAGCACGCAGACGGTCCTTTGCCCGGCACCACGACCGCTTCACGGCAGTCTGTCACGCCGTGATAGACGCAGTCTTTCACGGCCTTGTCGGGCGAGCCCTGACACTTTACGAACGCGACCACAGGCTCGGCGGCTTCAGCCGCGACGCCCATTATCTCCGCGATCTTTGCCGCGACGTCCGGACCGCCCGCGGCGCATTTGTTCAGCTTAGCGTTTCCGGAAGCGCAGGCTTCGGCGTATCCGTCGCAGCCGGGAAATCCGCAGCCGCCGCAGTTTGCGCCGGGAAGAAGCTCGCGTATCCTGGACTGGCGTTCGTCGACCTTAACGAAGAATTTCTGCGACGCGAACGCAAGAAGCGCGCCGAATACCACGCCGAGGCCTCCCATTACAGCAGCCGGATAAATTATGCCGTTCATCTTAAGACCCCCTATTTGATGAGCCCGTTGAAGCCCATAAAGGCTATCGACATGAGCCCGGCTGTTATCAGAGCTATCGGAAGCCCGCGCAGCGCGGCAGGCATGTCATCGTTCATCTCGATGCGCTCGCGAATGCCTGCCATCAGCGTTATCGCAAGCAGGAAGCCCGCCGAGGAACCTACGGCGTTTACTATAGATTCGATCAGCGTGTATTTCTCGTTCATATTGATGACCGCTACGCCGAGGACCGCGCAGTTCGTCGTGATCAGCGGAAGGAATATGCCGAGCGATTTGTACAGCCCCGGCATCACCTTTTTCAGCACTATCTCAACGAACTGGACGAGCGCAGCTATTATCAGGATGAACGACAGCGTGTAAAGGTATTCGAGCCCCATCGGCACGAGGATGAACGTGTAGGCCAGCCATGTCATAATGGCGGCGAACGTTGTGACGAAGATGACCGCTACGCCCATTCCTTTTGCTGTCTCAAGCTGGTTGGATACGCCGAGGAAGGGGCAGCAGCCGAGAAAGCGTGACAGAAGTATATTGTGGACGAGCAGCGCGCTGATAAAAAGAGCAATAAGAGACATTATTTACCAGCCTCCTTCTCCGTTTTTGCTTCAGCTGCAGGAACATTTTTTGCGCAGACGACCGATGAACTGCCGCCGCCGCAGAGCCCCTTAAGAGCGCATCCACCGCAGGCGTCGAGCTCTTTCCAGCCGTCGAAAGCCTGTACCGCGCCCCGGCTTGCCGAATTATTTCTCATCCGGTAATTGCGGAAGAGCCCCATCAGTATGCCGAGCGTTATAAATCCGCCGGGCGCAAGTATCACGAGCAGCGCCGGCTGGTAGAAGGACGGGGAAAGGACCGTCATCCCGAAAACTGTGCCGTTCCCGAGGATCTCACGTATGGCCCCGATCACAGTGAGCGCGAGAGTAAAGCCGAGCCCCATCCCTATGCCGTCGAAGAGGGAATCTACGACGCCGTTCTTGAAAGCGAAAGCTTCGGCGCGCGCCAGTATGATGCAGTTCACGACTATCAGCGGAATGAATATACCGAGAGATTTATCCAGCGCCGGCGCGTAGCCCGATATAAGGAGCTGCACTACGGTAACGAAGCCCGCTATCACGACTATGAAGGCCGGGATGCGGATCTCGTCCGGGATGAATTTGCGTATCGCGGATACTGCGACGTTCGAACCCATCAGGACCGCCGTCGCGGCAAGTCCCATTCCGAAGCCGTTTTCGGCGCTTGACGTAACCGCAAGAGTCGGGCACATCCCGAGCACCAGGCCGAAGGTCGGGTTCTCGGTTATTATGCCGTTTTTGATCAGTTTGAGAGGATTCTGCATGATATACCTCCTAATCCGCCTTCTGTGCGGAAGCCCCGGAGAAGTTGGCTTTCCAGTAGGCCGCGGCGTCGTTCACGCCGGATGTGACAGCGGTCGAAGTGATCGTCGCTCCGGATATTGCCTGGATATCCCTGCCGCTTTCGGGCGGCGTCTTGGTAACGCGGAAATCATCGATCTCCTTTTCGTGGAACTGACCTGAGAACTCGGGAGCGCCGGCCTTTGCGCCGAGCCCCGGAGTCTCGCTGTGCGACAGGATCTTGATGTCTTCGACTTTGCCGTCGTTGGAGATGCCGACGATAAGCGTGATCAGCCCGCCGTAGCCCTTAGGGGTCACCGTGAAGTTGTAGCCGACGACGTCGCCGTCTTTGCTGCCCTCATAGATCTCTGTGATCGTTCCGGCGTCCTGCTCCGGCGTTATCTCTTTGAAATCTGTAGCGCCGGGCAGAGTCGCGGCCAGGGCTTCATTCTTTTCGTTTGCCCGGGCAATGCGGATCGGCTCGAGCGTTGCGGTGTAGACCGCGCCCAGGATCAGGCCTGTGACGGCTGTGATGACAAAAAGCACCAGTCCGAGTCTTACGATTTTACCCATGCTTTTTCACCTCTCCGAAGATGCGCGGCTTTGTCGCGCGGTCAATGAGCGGCACGGTCAGGTTCATTATGAGTATGGAGTACGATACGCCTTCCGGATATCCGCCCCATCTGCGTATCAGCGCCGTCAGCACGCCGCAGCCGGCGGCAAAGATCACCTGTCCGCGGGTCGTTATCGGCGTTGTCGTATAGTCCGTGGCCATAAATATCGCGCCGAGGAAGAGCCCGCCCGCGAATATCTCCTGCAGCGGGGCCGCCCCTCTGCCGAAGACCGTGCACAGCGCGGCTGTCACGGCGATGTATATCACCGGGATATGCCATTTTATGATGTCTTTGTAAAGAAGTATCGCAAAGCCTATGAGAAGCGCGGCTGCGGAAGTCTCTCCTATGCATCCTCCGATATTGCCTATGAACATATCTGTCCAGGAGGGAAGATCGGAGAGCGCCCCGGACTTTATCATTGCAAGCGGGGTGGCCCCGGATACGCCGTTCACCGTCCATGTGGTCATCGGTACGGGCCAGCTCGTGAGCATCATCGCACGCCCCGCAAGCGCCGGGTTTACGATGTTGCAGCCAAGCCCGCCGTAAAGCTGTTTTACGACGATGATCGCAAAGAGGCTGCCGACCGCTGCCATCCAGAAGGGAATAGTAGGAGGCAGATTATAGGCAAGAAGCAGGCCGGTCACGGCGGCGGAGAGGTCGTCCGTTGTGACGGTGCGCTTTGTGAGCTTCTGCCACAGATACTCAAACAGCACGCAGGAGATGACGCAGACAGCCATCACGGCCGCGGCGCGCACCCCGAAAAAGTAAACTCCGGCAGCTCCCGCAGGCGCAAGCGCCGCCAGCACCCAGCCCATGATCTTTTGGGTGTCGAGAGGCGAATGGATATGCGGGGAGCTTGATACTACAAGTAAACGTTCCATTATTTAGCGGCCGCCTTTCTTCGCATAGCTGCAACAGAGGCTTTGCCGTCTCGGCAGCCCTGTGTAAGCGGACGGTTCGCGGGGCACATATAGGTGCAGCTTCCGCACTCGATGCAGTTCATACCGCCCTCTTCTTCAAAGCGCTTGTACTGCCTTGCGTGGACAAGCGGCTCGAGGACTGTGGGGACGAGCCCCATAGGACATGCCGAAACACAGCGTCCGCAGCGCAGGCACGGGCGTATCGGCTTCAGCATCGTCGATTTTGCCGTAAGGCAGAGTATTCCGGAAGTTCCTTTTACGACGGGGACGTCAAGCGAGCGCATCGACATGCCCATCATAGGACCTCCTGCCAGTATCTTTACGGGCTGCTCCTTAAAGCCGCCGCAGAGATCTATCAGTTCACGGATCATCGTGCCCTGCGGCACCCGGATATTTTTCGGATGAGCGACTGCGTCGCCGGTGACCGTCACGATGCGGGTCACGGCCGGCAGGCCTTCAACGATAGCGCTGTAGATCTGGTATACCGTGCGTACGTTGAGGATTATGCAGCCGACGTCGGCCGGAAGGGCGGTTATCACGAATTCCTGGCCGGTGAGCGCCTCTATCAGCATCTTTTCGGCGCCCTGCGGATATTTCACAGTAAGCGGCTGAACGGTCAAATTCCCGTTGCCGGACTTTGACACTGTCTCTTTAAGAAGGGCAATGGCCTCCGGCTTATTGTTCTCGATCGCGATAATGCCCTTTGCCTCGGGGAAAAGGCGCATTACAAGGGCCGTGCCCTTCACTATCTTCTCAGCGTTCTCCAGCATCAGCCGGTTGTCGCAGTTCAGGTAGGGTTCGCATTCGACGCCGTTAACTATAAGCCATTTGATCTTTTTGTCAGGCGGCGGCGACAGCTTGACCGCCGTCGGGAACGTAGCGCCGCCGAAGCCGACGATGCCTGCGTCGCGGATGCGTTTTACATATTCTTTCGGATCCGCCGTCTCGTAATTTTCCAGCGGCCTCCATTCGGGCGCAAGTTCATTTTTACCGTCGTCTTCAACCACGACGCAGGTCTCGAATGTACCGGGGACCGTGAGCCTTAAAGCAACGTCCTTTACAGTTCCGGAAACGCTTGAAAGTACAGGCGCCGATACAAAGGCGTCGTTGTTGCCGAGACGTGTCCCCACAAGAACGCGGTCTCCTTTTGCCACAGTCGGGGCACAGGGCGCGCCTATATGCTGGGCCATCGGAAAGACCAGCTCGCCCTGCGGGCGGTAGGACACGATACTTTCGCCCACTGTGAGCTCTTTGCTCTGCGGCGGATGGATCCCGCCCCAGAAAGTTGGAAGCTTCATAAAAACGTTCCCCCTCCTTTTATCTGTATAATCTTAATAAATGCAACAAACATTAGACGCGTGACTGCGTAACATCACGCGAAACATTATTCTATCATTATATTATAAAAAAAACAGCAGGTTCTTTAGAGAAAATAGCATTTTAGTCAGATAAAGGACTGACGAGTCCTGCGATCTGTAAAAATTTCCATGATTCGGATCCCTGATAAAAGAAAAAAAGCTGCCGGACGCAAAGCAAAAAAACAGACGCGGAAACCCGCGCCTGTTTTTTTGCTTTGCGTGCCGTTGTGCCTTAAAGTTATTTTTTCTTTTTTTCTTTTTCGGCAGCGGCCATTGCGCGTTCAGCTTCTTCCATCGGCTTCCAGCCGCCGCCCAGCGCGTTGAAGAGCTGCACGGCGTTTGCCGCGATCTGCCCTTCGCTGATCGCATAGGCTTCCGAAAGGGAAGAAAGCGACTGCTGCGCGTTTATCACGTTTGTGAAATCCACGAGTCCGCTTGCGTACTTTTCGTTTGCTATGTCAAGCGCGATCCTTGCCGCTTTTGCTCCGTTTCCCAGTGCATCGCGGCGTTCATATTCTTTTACGTTTGCGGCAAGAGCGTCGCGCACTTCGCCCGCGGCGGAGAGCACGGTATTCTCATATGACGCAAGCAGCTGCTCGGCTATTGCGTCCTGGGCCTTTATGTTCTTTCGTATAGCGCCGGCATGGAAGATCGGCCAGACTATCTGCGGCAGAATGCTGTAGAGCTTTGCGGGACCCTTAAAGAGCCCTCCCCAGTCCAGGCTTTCTGTCCCGATCGAGCCGGTCAGGTAGAATTTAGGCCACAGATCCGCTTTGGCTGCTTTTTTGCGCGACAGCTGTGCGGCAAGCTTGCGTTCCGCCTCTATTATATCGGGGCGTCTGCGCAGCTGGTTAGCGGGTATTCCTATGAAGGCCAGGTCGTCGATCTTCGGAATCGGCATTTTTGGCGACAATTTTTCGTCAAGAGAGCCGGGGACCTCGCCGACAAGTATCGCAAGCGCGTTCTTTGTCTGCTCTATCTGCGCTTCGATGCCGGGAATCGCGGACCGCGTCTGTTCCATCGTATACAGCGCCTGATTCAGCGCCAGTTCGTCCGCAAGTCCCGATCTTACTTTGGACTGCTGTATATCCACAGATTCCTGCTGAAGCTTCAGGTTGTACAATGCGATCACCAGACGCTCCTGCAGCGTGCGCAGCGATATATATTCCAGCGCGGTCTCCGCGGCAAGCCCGGTCCAGACGGAGTACAGCTCCGCATACTGAGCTTCCAGCGTAGCTTCCTGCGCCTTGATTTTTGCGCGGGTGCCTCCGAAGATGTCTATCTCCCAGGAGGCGTCGATGCCTAATCTCGCAAGGCTCACGCTGCTTCCGGTGCCTCCGGCATCTACAGGTGTGCGGCTGTTGTTCCAGAAGTTTGTCGAGTCAAGCCACGGCAGAAGAGCAGCGCGGCTTACTCCGAGCATGGCCCTTGCCTCGGTGACCTTCGCGCGCGCGGCAGCTATGTCCCTGTTGCCGGAGAGTGTTTTTTCGATAAGCTCCGTGAGCAGCGGATCACCGAATATATCCCACCATGACGCAAGCTCTTCCGGTGTTATCGCGCTTTTGTCATCCGAGGCGACAGAGCTGGGGTAGAGGCGCGCAAGTTCGGCCCATGCGCCCTCTTTTATCAGCACGTCGGCGGATGCGGGAGCTGCTTCCCCGGCATGAGCGCAGCCCAGCGAGGCTGCTGTCAGAAACAAAACGGCAAAGCAAATGATAAATTTTCTCATTGGGCGGCTCCTCCCTCCGTGCGGCTCTTTTTCCTGAAGAGCGCCTTTACTCTTTCACGTGTGCCCTGGAAGAATACAAAAAGCGCCGGTATGAAGAATACGCCGATTATCGTAGCGGCGTTCATCCCGAAGAACATCGTGGTGCCTACCGCCCTGCGGCTCGTGGCTCCGGCGCCGGAAGCGAAAAGCATCGGCAGGACCCCGAGCACGCAGGTGAAGGCGGTCATCAGGACCGCGCGGAAGCGCTCTCCCGCCGCTGTGGCCGCGGCCTCGATGAGCGGCAGCTTGCGGACTTCACGCTGCTCCTTGGCAAACTCAACGATCAGTATCGCGTTCTTTGCGGCAAGTCCTATCAGCAGCAGTATACCAAGCTGAGCGTATATCGATATAGGCAGTCCCATGATGATCAGCCCGCCCAATGCGCCGAACATAGCGACCGGCAGTGAAAGTACGACCGGCACCGGTATCGAAAAACTCTCATACTGGGCTACAAGGAAGAGATAGGCAAACAGAAGAGCTATCGCAAGCACCGCTATTATCCCGTAGCCCGAGTGCTGCTCCTGGTAGGTCATACTCGACCATTCGTATGAATAGCCCTGCGGCAGGCTCTTTGCGATCTCAGATACGCGTTTGATGCCTTCGCCTGTGGAATAGCCCGGCTTCATGACTATCGTTATCCCGGCGCTCGGGTATATGTTGTAGCGCTCCACCGAACGCGGCGCAAGCGTTTTTCTCTGCGTCAGGATACTCCTGAGCGGTACCTGTTCGCCCCGGCCGTTTCTTACGAATATGCCTCCGATGTCGTTGATATTCTTTCTGTAATTCCACTCTGACTGCACCAAGACGCGGTTTACCTGCGTGCCTATGTTGATGTCGTTGATATAGGCGGAACCGAAGTATGTCTGCAGCGTGGAGAAGATGCTGCTGACCGGCACCTTCATCATTTCCGCCTTTTCCCTGTCAATATCGAGGTACATATGCGGAGTGTTTGAAGTGAAAGAAGCGAACGCATATAGGAACTCCGGGGCCTGATTGAGCTTTATCAGCATATCGCCCATGACATTGGCCAGCTTTTCCGGGTCGTTTTCTTCGCGTGATTCAAGCCTCAGGTCCAGCCCGGAAGCCAGGCCGAGCCCGGCAATTGCCGGCGGCGTGAATACACTGATATTGCCTTCCGGGTATTTCGCTGCTATCGCGCGAAGCTTCGCAACTATCGAGTTAAGAGAGAGGTCTTTTGTCTCGCGTTCATCCCACGGCTTCAGCGGGAAGAAGAAAGAGGCGACATTCTCGCCGTTGCCGCTCATGATATTTACTCCCTGGATGCTGATAGCGTTCTCGATGCCGGGGATCGTCTGTATTTCTTCCACCATCGGCTCAATCACTTTATATGTGCGCCCTTCGGTCGCGCCCTCAGGAAGCTGCGCTACCATAAAGACGACGCCCTGGTCTTCATCCGGGATAAATTCTGTCGGTGTGGTCCTGTATAAGTGGAAGCAGGTGCCGATGACCGCCGCAAGTATAATGAGGGTCACCAGCGTGCGGCGTGCGAGCCACACCGCTCCGCTGACATAGCCAGTCGTCGCTTTGGTAAGGGCCGTATTGAACCATTTGAGCGGCCCGCGGCGCGCCGGCTTGACTTCGCGCAGCATATGCGCGCACATTACCGGGGAGAGCGTGAGCGCCACTATCAGCGAAAATACCACGGCAAAGGATATGGTGACCGCGAACTGTTTGTATATCTGTCCCGTGATGCCTTTCATGAAGGCGACCGGCACGAATATCGCCAGGAATACCAGCGTCGTCGCGGCCATAGGCGCGGTGACGTCTTTCATTGCCTGCATCGTCGCAGCCTCAGGGGAACATTTGTCCCGCTCCATTATATAAGTGACTCGTTCGACTACGACGATAGCGTCGTCGACGACCGTTCCGATGACAAGAACTATTCCGAAAAGCGAAAGCGTATTGATGGTATACCGTACCGCGGCAAGCCCGATGAAAGCTGCCATCAGCGATATCGGGATAGCTGCGATCGGAACCGTCGTTACGCGCCAGTCCTGAAGGAAGAGGTAACATACCAGGACCACCAGCATGAACGTCAGCACGAGAGTCTCGAGTATCTCTCTAATAGTTGCCGTGACGTAGAGCGTTGAGTCGTAGTTTATTGTTATCTCCATATCCTCCGGCAGCTCGCGGGAAAGCTCTGCTATAGTTTTCTTGGCTCCCTCCATGACCTCGAGGGCGTTTGAGCCGGAAGCCTGAGCCATCGACACCATCGCGGAAGGTGCGCCGTCTACCTTTGAGTGCATGCTGTATGACTCGGAACCGAGCTCGATGCGCGAGATATCGCGCAGTTTTACAAGCCCCCCCTGTTCGGTGGTGCACACGATGATATTTTCAAAATCCCTGACGCTGGAAAGGCGTCCCGTAGTCTTCAGCGTATAGACAAGAGGCTGGTCGGTGTCCGCAGGCATAGAACCCACGGAACCGATAGAGGCCTGTTTGTTCTGGCTCTTTATCGCGGCTGCGACGTCATCTATCGAAAGGCCGAGAGAGCTTATCCTTACAGGGTCGAGCCAGACGCGGATGCTGTATTTTGAACCGTATACCTGAACGTTCCCCATGCCGTGAACGCGCTTTATCGGGTCGCGCAGATTGCTGTAGGCGTAGTTCATGAGCGCGGCTTCGTCGTAGGTGCCGTTCGGCGATTTCAGCGAAAAGAATCCGAGCTGGTTCGAGAAAGACGTTTCAACAGTTATGCCCTGGGCTATGACCTCGGCCGGCAGCTGCGGCGTTACCTGTGATACGCGGTTCTGCACCCTGACGATCGCCATGTCCGGATCCGTCCCCGTCTCGAAGGTGACAAAGAGCTTATAGTCGCCGTTATTGCTTGACGTCGAGTTCATGTAGATCATCCCGTCGACGCCGTTGACCGCGTCTTCGAGCGGGGCTGCCACGGTGTTTGCCAGAGTCGCGGCGTCGGCTCCCAGATAGTTTGTGGAAACGAAGACCTGCGGCGGAGCAACGTCCGGATACTGTTCGACAGGCAGCTGTGCCGCGGCAAGTATGCCTGCAAGCGCCATTACCGTCGCAAGTACGATCGCGAAACGCGGATGATCGATCAAAAATCTGGTAGAGAACATAAGCTATTTGGCCTCTTCAGATCTGTTGCCGCCGTCTCCGGCTTTTTGCGTGCCGGACGCTCCGACCCTTACCTTTACGCCGTTCCTCAGGTTCTGAATGCCGGCCACTACGACCTTTTGTCCTTCGGTGAGTCCCGCGGTCACCTCGCGCAGCTCTCCAAAGTCACGCCCAAGAGTTACCCTTACCAAGGACGCAGTGTCGTCTTTTATCACATATACATAGTCTCCCTGGGAATCTGCCGCGACGGCGGTCTGTGGCACGGCCGTCACGATCTCGCTTTTGACAGGATTGGTGCGGACCCTCACCATCGCGCCCGGTATCAGGAGCCCGTCTGCGTTTGCATAGCGCAGGTTCATCATTATCGTTCCTGTCGAAGAGTCTATTTTGTTGTCTTCAAAATCGCGCTCGCCCTGTGCCTTTATCTCTTCACCGTTGCTCAGGATAAGCGTGTTCTTGTACACCGCGCCGCTCTTCTTGAAGGCGGCAAGCTGGTCGAGATAATCCCTGTCGGGCAGGGTGTAGCTTACGCGGATCGGATCCATCTGCACTATTGTGGCAAGCGGTCCGGAAGCCGGCGTGACATAGTTGCCCTTCGTGAATTTCGCGACCCCGATCTTGCCTGTGATCGGCGATGATATTTTTGTATACCCGAGATTGATCTCAGCCAGGTGCAGATCTGCCTTTGCCTGGGATACGGCCGCGCGGTTCTGCAGCACAGTTCCTTCAGCTTTGTCGCGCTCTGCGGCCGACACTGCGCGGGCTTCCGCATTCTGTACGCGGGAGAAGAACTTTTCAGACGTATCAAGATCCGCTTTTGCTTTTTCCAGCTTCGCCCTGCAGGTATCGACAGTTGCCTGGAAAGGCGCGGGGTCGATTTGGAAGAGCATCTGACCGGCCTTTACCAGCGAGCCCTCCTTGAAGCAGACGCGCAGTATTTCGCCGGATATCTGCGGTACTACGCGCACTGACTGGATAGCTTCGACATGCCCGACATATTCGTTTGTGTTTTGTGACGCGTCGATCTTGACCACCGGTTTTACGAAAACAAGCGGATCCGGGGCCTGGACCTGCGGCGCTGACTCTTCTTTTTTTGACGCGGACGTGTATGTCCTGTAGCCGTAAAAAGCCGCCGCAGCTATCAAAATTACCAGGATGATCTTGAAAAAGCCGCCTTTCTTTCCGCCTGAAGCTTCACTATTTTCTCTTTCCTGAGACTCCTGCATTTTCTATACGCACCTTCTTTTTATAAATTTATATAAGTTTTTCCGCCCGGTCCTGCGGACAGCGCTAAACAGGCTGATGCGCCGCGGCCGGAGGGCCGTTTAACGCGAGCTCTTT
>JAEEYY010000009.1 GCA_016288355.1 Synergistes sp. | reverse complement strand
GTCGTGGACGGCGTTTATGGCCCCGGAGCGGAACCGATTTATACTACCCTGAGAGATGTTATAACGGTATGTTTATTCCCAAATGTGCAGCTTGATATGTTTTTCCTGTTGATAAACCAGGATAAATTTAATTCAATCCCGGAGCAGGACAGGAAGATCATGATGGATATCGCAAACAAACTTGAAAAGTCTCGTTTCACCGTTGCGGCAGAAGAACAGAAGATGTGGGAAAAACGTTTGTCAGAGAAAAAAATCGAAATTTGCAAATTGACTCCCGATGAATTGACGACATTTCAGAAAAAGATTCAAGAGCAAGTATGGCCGAAGTTGAGGAAAGACCTGGGAGAAAAATTCTTTGATCAGACCATAGAGGCCTGGAAAGCTTCTATGAAATAGTTTTTTTAGAGCAGGAGATTAAAAAATGTTAAGAGACCCAGAAATCAATTATATCGAATGCAAAGATGTTTTTATTTCGGGTGCGGGATTAGGTGTTATTTTAGTGGATGAAAAATATCCTGCATACCCTGGAGACGTAAGAAATGCCAGTGCATTTCCGTATAATATTCAGTATGATATAGCAAAGGGGTTAACGATTCAGGCGCTCGTACGTGAAAAGAATCAGGAGACCTATCTGCCTGAGGTAATCGCTGCGGCCAGGCGTCTGCAGGAGAAAGGCTGCAAAGCAATTCTTGGCGAGTGCGGCTACTTTGCGCACTATCAAAAGCAGGTAAGCGCTGCCGTAGATGTTCCTGTATTTCTGACCAGTCTCCTTCAGGTTCCTTGGGCTCAGTCCGTTATCGGACCGGATAAGGTTGTTGGAATAATTTGCGCTTCAAAAGTTTTTATGCAGGACAAAATTCTTGAAAATGTCGGCGTAAAAATCGGCAGCAATTATGTTGTGTTCGGCGCGAGAGATGACGGACATTGTCCGGAGCTGGGGTTACTGTGGGATGTGAGAACAAGGATCGGCAAACCGCGGTGTAATTTCGACAAAGCTAAGAAGGAATATCTGGAACGCGTTTATGAATTTTATGATTCAACGCCAAATATGGGCGCAATGATTTTTGAATGCACCGGCTACCCGCCATTCGCAAGAGAAGCGCAACGGCGCATCGGGATACCTATTTTCAGCTGGTCTACGCTGATGGATTACGCGTACTCTGTAACAGTGCACAGGGATTTCTACGGACATGTGTAGTTATTGTTGAAAGTTGTGATAAGAGAGACAACAGGACAATACGGTATTTTAATATAGCCTGCATTGTGTATGAGAGTATGAAAGATTTTCTGTAAAAGCGAGAAAATCTTTCATACTCTCGTGAGGAAAAAGGGCTGAGAACTCAGAATAGACTTGTATCTACTGCGAAAGCCCCGCCGCAAAGGCTTTTAAGTTCAGATCAAGCAGCTTTGCGGGTACTATATCCATCATCACGCTCTCCCAGTCGAGATCCCCGAGCCCGAGGGATCTGACGAGCGCACCGAGAAGCACCACATTCTGCGCCTTGATGTTGCCAAGCTCTTCCGCGATACGCGCTGCGTCCACGCATTTTATTTTATCCACGTCTTCTTTGAGCCTCTCGATGATCCCCTGCGGGTAAACGGCTGCGCCTGTCAGCACCGGCAGAGAATATATCTCGAAGTCGTTGACTACGAGAGTGCCGTCTTTTTTGAGGTAATGCAGCCAGCGGGCGGCTTCGGCTTTTTCGAACGCGGTGAGCACGTCCGCGCAGCCCTCGGGAACGATCGGCGAGCAGACTTTTTCTCCGTAACGCACGTGGGTGCTGACGCTCCCTCCGCGCTGGCTCATACCGTGTATCTCAGACATTTTTACGTCATATCCGCGGCGCAGCAGACCCTCTGAGAGGATCTTTGACGCAAGGATGGTTCCCTGCCCGCCTACGCCCACCAGAAGAATATTTTTAGTTCCGTTCTCCTTCATGGCTTATTCACCCTCCCTGACTATGGCCTTTTTCGGGCATATCTGCATACATACCGTGCATCCGTTGCATGAAGCACGGTCGATATAGACCCGCCCGTCCCTGCAGTTGACCGCAGGACACCCCGCCCTCAGGCAGAGTTTGCATTTCACGCATTTATCTTCGTCAACGCGGCATTTCATATTTGCTCTGCGTTTTGCGACTTCCTTTATAAGCGCGCACGGCGACGTCGTTATGATAACAAAAGGTTCCGCCGCGTCATGCCCGTCGCGTATCGCATCCCGCGTCGCTGAGAGATCGTACGGGTCGATAAGGCGGATATTTTCTTCTTTTACTCCGCACGCGACGCACAGTTTCCTGAGGTCTATCTGCTGAGTCTCTTCTCCCATCAGAGTGCGTCCCGTGCCCGGGTTCTCCTGGTGCCCGGTCATTGCCGTTATCCTGTTGTCAAGGATATTCACGACTATCGGCGCCTTGTTGACGACGGCGTCTATCAGGCCGGTGATGCCGGAGTGGAAGAAGGTCGAGTCACCTATGACCGCGAAGACTTTTTCTTTGCGTCCTGCTTTATTCGACGCCTTGAAGAAGCCGGCCCCCATTGAAACGCTTGCTCCCATGCATACGACCGAGTCCGTCACCGAAAGCGGCGGCACCATGCCGAGCGTGTAGCAGCCGATATCCCCGGTAACGACGACGTCGCTGTATTTGCCGAGCTCATAGAAGAAGCCGCGGTGCGTGCAGCCGGCGCAGAGTACCGGAGGACGCGGCGGAACGTTTATATCGGTCTTTCCGTGTCCCTGTGTATCTTCACCGAAGAATGATCTGTAGACGCGCTCCGGCGTAAGTTCGTCTATCCACGGCAGTTTTTCGCGTCCCGTACAGCTGATCCCGAGAGATTTCACGAATGACTCTATATACGCTTCGTTTTCTTCTATTACATACAGCGTTTCCACTGAAGCCGCAAATTCACGGATCTTTTTTTCGGGAAGCGGCCATGTGAAGCCCAGCTTAAGATATGACGCGTCATCCCCGAAGACCTCTTTTGCGTGGCAGTAGGATACCCCGCTGGTGATTATGCCGATCTTTCCGCTGCCGCACTCGACTCTGTTGAGAGGGGTGCTTTCGGAAAACTCCTTCATCGCCGCAATTCTTTCCGTCATCACGGCTTTGCGTCTTTTCGCGTGTGCCGGAGCCATAACGTATTTGGAAGGGTCCTTCGCGTAGCGTTTTATCCCGACTTCAGCCCTCTGTCCTGTCTCTGCAAGCGTCTTGCTGTGGCATATCCTGGTGGATACGCGGAAGAGCAGCGGGGTATCGAAGCGTTCGGAGAGTTCAAAGGCTTCTTTTGCAAAGTCAAGGCACTCCTGGCTGTCAGAAGGTTCCAGCATCGGTATTTTGGCGTGAGAGGCGTAAAATCTGTTGTCCTGTTCGTTCTGTGAGCTGAACAGTCCCGGATCGTCTGCGGTCACAATGACGAGACCGCCGTTCACGCCGGTATAGGCGAGCGTGAAGAGCGGGTCTGCCGCGACATTCAGTCCGACATGCTTCATCGCGCATAAAGCCCTTCCTCCGGCCATCGATGCGCCGGCGGCTACCTCAAGCGCGACCTTTTCGTTCGTTGCCCATTCGGAATATACTTCTTTGTATTGCGCCAGATTTTCCAGAATCTCGGTCGAAGGCGTCCCCGGGTATGCGGCGGCTACGTGCAGTCCCGCTTCCCAGGCACCTCTGGCGATAGCCTCGTTGCCCGTCATAAGCTTTTTCATAAAAACTCCCCTTTGCCTCAAAAATGATACAGATCTCCGCTCAGCGGTATGTAAATCAAAAAAAACCGGCCTGTGAAGCCGGTCTTTTATTAACTTGCCGGACTTTCGCAGCAGTCCCTATTCTTTTTCTCTTGCCCGGCTGTCCTCTTCACAGTCGAGCATTACCCATTCGGCAGCGTCAAAGCCTACGAGCCCGGTAACTATATACATAACGGAAAATACGAGGAAAGCTTTTTCCCGCAGTACGATCAGGCAGAAGCATATAAAAGCCATTATTCCATATAGCTTCACGCGGCTGACGTTTGTCTTTTTAAGCTTCTTGGCGTTGCAGTACGGAAGAGAGCTCACCATCAGCGCTCCTGTGAAGCAGAGAGCGGCCATCGCCGCCAGAGGCGTTGCCGGTACGCGTGCTATCACCATCGAGACCAGCATAAGACCGCCGGCCGGGATAGGCAGCCCCTGGAACGGGCCTGCCGGAACGTGGGCCACGTTGAAGCGCGCAAGACGCAGCACGCCGCAGAGGGTAAAAAATGCCGCGCATATCGGGCCGTAAACTCCTGATTCAGGGCCTATATATGCGTTATATACAAGAAAGGCAGGCGCCACGCCGAAGCTTATAGCGTCGGCAAGGCTGTCCAGTTCCTCTCCGAAAGCGCTGCTTCCGCCTAAAGTACGCGCTACGCGTCCGTCCATTATGTCAAAAAACACCGCAAAGCAGACAAGAAGCGCGGCGGGGACAAAACGCCCGTGTGCGGTGAGTATCAGCGACGACACCCCGCAGAATACGCTTCCGCTGGTTATCATATTCGGTATTATCGTCCTTATCGGAATGTTGTTCGTTTTTCTATTCCCTTTTTTCATGCCCCTTTATACACTCCTATTATCGTATGACCGGCAATGACACGGTCCCCTATCCTGACATTGGGCGCGATATCTGGAGGAAGGTAAATATCGACCTTCGACCCCAGCTTAATCATACCATATCTTCCGCCGGCCGGCACGATATCATTCACTTTTACTCTCGGGGCTATCCTTCTTGCCATGATGCCGGCTATCTGAACAAGGAGAAATTTCCCGAATGCGCATTTGGCCCCCACATAAAAACGTTCATTTTCCTCGGAGGCCTTGGGAGCTATGGCAAACCATTTTTTGCCGGGCACGTATTTTGTGTATTCCACTACGCCTTCAGTCGGGAAACGGTTTACATGTACGTCAAAGCCGTTCATGAATATACCGATCTTAACGGCGCGCCCCGTATATTCATGACAGCTCTCCTCTATCTCCACGACCTTTCCGTCGGCCGGGCTGAGGAAGTCCCCCTCCTTAAGATCTCGTTCCGGCGACCTCTCCGGGTCGCGGAAGAACCAGAGCACGAAACAAAAGAGAACAGCAAGGCAGACGGATATATACGGAGATATCAGCGCCCCGCCGACTGTCATAAAGGCCAGTGCGCCAAGCATCGGATATCCGTCGCGTGCCGTCTTCATTATTTATTCCTCTGCGATGGCGTCATCTTTTTTGACGATGCTTATATCCGCCACGCTGTCTCCGCTGTCCAGCGCCACTATCGTATAGCCGGTAGCGCTCCTGGAGAGCGATGAGATCTCTCCGGCTCCTATCCTGACCATTCTTCCCCTGCTTGTTATCACTATAATCTCTTCATCTTCCTGGACGCCCCATGCTCCGACCAGGTCGCCGGTCTTATCTGACAGCTTCATGGCCCGAACGCCGTAGCCGCCCCTGTGATGCTGCGTGAACTCGCTGTAGGGCGTGCGCTTGCCGATGCCGCCTTCGCTTATGAAGAGCACCTGACGGCCGTCTGTGACAACGTCGCAGCCCACTACCGTGTCGCCCTCTTCAAGGCGTATCCCGCGCATTCCCTGCGCCTGGCGCCCCTGAGGACGGAATTCCTCCTCATTTACGCGCAGAGTCTGCCCCTTTGCGGTGGTCAGCAGCAGATCGCAGCCGCCCATCGTGCAGCGTACACGGGCGATGTCGTCTTCCTCGGATATGCCGAGAACGCGGCGTCCGGCGCGCGTCAGTCCTTCAAGTTCTTCTACCGGCAGACGCTTTGCCGTTCCCTGCCTGGTCACGAAGAATATGAATTTTGCACCGTCAAGGTTGCTGTCCTTTACGGCAACTACCTTTTCATCCTTTTCAAGAGTGATTATCGTGCCTACCAGCTTGCCTTTCCCGGTCTTCGGTTCAGGCAGCGAGAAGCCGCGCACGCCGAAAACGCGCCCCTTGCTGGTGAAGAAATAAAGGGTCCTGTGCGTGGTGCTTGTGGTTATCAGCGATATCACGTCTTCGGCTTTTGTGGATACGCCTTTGACGCCCTTGCCGCCCCTCTGCTGCACCCTGTAGTCCTGCAGCGGCATGCGGCGTATATAACCGTCGCGGGAGAGCGCTACGACGATATCTTCCTCCGGTATAAGATCCTCGTCCGCAACTTCTTCCGCAGCCGCTTCGATATCGGTGCGGCGCTTGTCCGCGAAAGTCTTTTTTACCTCGTTCAGTTCATCTTTTATTACCGAATCAAGTATAAACGGGCTTGAAAGTATGCTGTTGTAGCGTTCGATATCCATCAGCAGCTGTGCAAGCTCCGCGTCCAGCTTTTCACGTTCCAGCCCGGTCAGCCGCTGCAGGCGCATGTCCAGTATCGCCTGAGCCTGTATCTCGCTGAACTCCAGCTCTGCGGTCAGGGCGGCGCGGGCGGCCGGTGCGTTTTCGGAAGATCTGATTATGCTTATTACCCTGTCGATCATATCGAGTGCGCGCAGCAGCCCTTCGACGATATGGCGGCGCTCCTCCGCCTTGCGCAGACGGAACTCGGTGCGCCTGCGCACGACGTCGCGGCGGTGGTTAAGGAATACAAGCACCAGATCTTTCAGCGGCAGTTCTTTTGTCTCACCGTTTAAAACTGCAAGGTTTATCACGCCGAACGTGCTCTGCAGCTGTGTGCGTGTATAGAGCTGGCGCAGCACGAGGCTCGGGTCTGCGTCACGCTGCAGCTCGACGACGATGCGCATTCCCTTTCTGTCGGATTCGTCGCGCAGATCGGATATGCCGTCAAGCATTCCGCTCTGTACGCCTTTGGCTACGGTCTCGATAAAGTTTGTCTTGTTGACCATATACGGGATCTCGGTGATTATTATCGAGCGCCTGCCTTTGCGCCCCTCTTCCACTTCCGCACGTCCGCGTATGATGATGCGGCCGCGCCCGGTGCGGTATGCATCTATTATGCCTTCGCGCCCGAGGATGATGCCTCCGGTGGGAAAATCCGGTCCCGGCATCAGATTCATCAGTTCGCCGAGCTCTATGTCCGGGTTGTCAAGTATCGCGCAGCAGACGTCGACCGCTTCGCCTAAGTTGTGCGGCGGCATATTGGTCGCCATTCCGACGGCTATGCCGGTGGTCCCGTTGACAAGAAGATTAGGTATCCGCGATGGCAGAACAAGAGGCTCCTGCAGGGATTCATCAAAGTTGGGTCCCCAGTCCACCGTTTCTTCGTTTATATCCGCCAGCATCTCTTCGCCCATCGCATGCAGCCTTGCTTCGGTGTAACGCATGGCTGCGGGAGGATCTCCGTCTATCGACCCGAAGTTTCCCTGCCCGTCCACGAGCTGATAGCGCATACTGAAGTCCTGGGACATGCGGGCCATCGTATCGTATATCGCGGCATCTCCGTGCGGATGATATTTACCCATCGTCTCTCCGACGATACGGGCTGATTTTTTGAATGGCTGTGTATGACGCACACCGAGCTCGAGCATCGCGTAAAGAACGCGTCTCTGGACCGGCTTCAGCCCGTCTCTTGCATCAGGCAGTGCGCGCCCGATGATAACGCTCATCGCGTAATTCAGGTAGCTTTGCTTTATTTCGCTCTCCAGCGGCAGAGGTATTACCTTGTTTATCTCAAAGAGATTGCCCTGCTTGTTGTCGTGATTCATAATTTTTGCCTCCGTAATGCCTGAGGGCGGGATTTTTTCAACAATAAAGCGGCGATCGACGCCGCTGTGTTTCAATCTGATATTATTGTATCATAACTGCCCGTACGATGTAATGCGCCGTTAGTTCTGTCCCTGACCCTGCTGCCTTATCGGGTCTATAGGCCGTGACGTTACGGGCGAGGAAAGGACGATCGCCGTGGTGGTCATGCCGCAGCTTCCCATCTTGCTTATAACTTCCTCAAGATGCCCGACCGAGGAAACTATTACCTTAAGTATCACGCCGTCGCTGCCGGTAAGGTGATGGCATTCCAGGACCTCCGGGATCGACTTTGCCAGACCGTCGGCCTGGGCAAGAAATGAAACCGGTATCGAAAGACGGATATATGCCGTTATCGGGTAGCCTACCTGAGCCTGATCAACTATGGCACGGTAACCCAAAATGATTCCCGCTTCTTCCATTCTGCGCACGCGCTCGGCGACCGCCGGTGAAGAAAGCCCTACTTTACGGCCGAGCTCGTTGAACGAGATTCTGCCGTCTTCCTGGAGTATCTTTAGAATTTCCCTTCCAATGTCGTCAAGAAGTTTGCTTACCAACATAGGTACTCCTCCTTAGATTCGATAAAAAACGATTTTTAAACAAATCCTCATGTATAATAAGCCATTTTTAATAAAAATGGAATAGGATGGCAAAAATACTATCAAAAATTAAAAAATCTGTATGAGATAGTGTCGCCGCCGGCAGACGGAACGAAGTTTAAAAGCCGGAGTTCCGGGGTAAAAAAACACGTACGCGCCGAATTCGGGATAAAGGCGCGCACGTGTATGCAAAACAGTTCTCAGTTAAGATTCTCTTTCTTGCCAAGCCCGGCCGCAACGGCCCACGCCGCCGCTATCGAGTGAAGGCAGGGAATACCGACTGCGCAGGCATGCTTTCTTATAGCGGAACCGTCGGTTATGTGTTTCTCGCTTCCGCCCGGGATATTCAGTATAAGATCCCATCTGCCGGCATGCAGGTTTTTCACCAGATCCTCCCTGTGTGCCACATTTACCGCGATGCCCCATTTTTTAAGATATGCCGCGGTCCCTTCTGTTGCCTCTATTTCCCAGCCCAGCATCTTGTACTGCGATGCAAGCGGCATAGCGTCGGCTTTCTCGCTGTCAGCGATACTCATCAGGAATCGTCCGGCTTCAGGCGGGTTCCAGCCTGAGCCCTTAAGCCCGTCCAGTATAGCGTCGGCAAGATTTTCCGAAACGCCAAGGCTTTCTCCCGTGGACATCATCCTCGGCCCCAGCTTGGGGTCAAGACCCGGCAGCTTGTCGTTGGAGAAGACGGGGACCTTCACGCCGAACTGCTCCGTGCCGCCATAGAGGCCTGTGCCGTAAGGCATATCCTTAAGGCGTTCCCCGAGGGCTATACCTACCGCCATGTCTATCACGGGGAGCTTTGATATCTTGCTTACTATAGGAACCGTGCGGCTTGCCCTCGGATTTGCCTCTATGATCCAGAAGACCCCGCCGCTCAGAACGAACTGTATGTTCAGCAGACCGCGCACGTTCAGCTCTTTTGATATCGTGCGGACAAAATCCAGGACGCTGTTCTGCTGTTCGCGCGTCAGCGAATAGCTGGGAAATACCGCTATCGAATCGCCGGAATGTATCCCTGACGGGTCTATGTGCTCAAATATTCCCGGAATCAGCACATCCTCTCCGTCGCACACCGCGTCGCACTCAAATTCACGCCCTGCGATGAAGCGGTCTATCATCACCTTTTGTCCCGGCACCGCTTCGAAGGCTTCGCTCAATACGGAGACCAGCGAGCTCTCGTTGTATACCACTCTCATCGCGACTCCGCCGATAACAAAGCTCGGGCGCACCATAAGCGGGTAGCCCAGGCGGCGGCCTATCCCGCACGCCTCTTCAACAGAGGCGGCGTCGGTGCCTTCCGGCTCCGGAAGGCCTATCTTTGCGAGCAGACGCGAAAATTTTCCGCGGTCCTCGGCGGCGTCGATGACCCCGGCGTCAGGACCGAACAGTTTGACTCCCTCCTCCGCGAGGTCAAGTCCGAGGCGGAGGGAGGTCTGCCCGCCGAAACATGCGAATATGCCTCTTGCCTCTTCACGCTTAAGTACAGGCATTACGTCGTCAACAGTCAGCGGCTCAAGGTAAAGAGCGTCGGAAATGTCGTGGTCCGTGCTGACCGTTTCCGGGTTCACGTTTATCATTATCGCGCGTATCCCCCTGCGGCGCAGTGCTTCCACGGCCTTGACGCAGCAGTAGTCGAACTCGACTCCCTGAGCTATCCTTATCGCGCCCGATCCTATGACCGCGATGCCGCCGCTGCACTGTTCGTACGGATCGTCTCCTGTCCCGGCTGCGCCGTAGTAATAGCCGGAGCCGGACGGGAACTCGCCCGCGCATCCGTCTACCTCACGGTAGCCGGCGGTACATTTTTCCTCTTCGACTATGCGTGCTGCTTCTTCCTTCGATATGTCGGCGGCTTCTGCTATCCGGCTCACCGTGAAGCCCTTTTTCGCGGCTGACGCCGCGTTGCCGTTTACGATGCCGTCTTCCTCAAGATACTTTTCGGCAAGCTGTATCTCGTTCAGCTGCTCTATGAAGTATCTGCGTATATGTGTTTTTGCGGCTATCTCGTCTACCGTCGCCGAGCTGCGCCTCAGAAGCTCCGTAATTGCTTCGAGCCGCAGATTGGTCGGAGTGTTGACCTGCTCCCAGAGACGGCGCGTCTCCCAGCTGCGCATCTTACGGTCCGGCAGTGTGTGCCCGCGGGATATGGAACGGTAAGCCTTAACTATCCCCTGAGCAAAATTTGCGCCTATGGCCAGGACTTCTCCGGTGGCCTTCATGCGCGGGCCGAGAGAGGGGTCCGCCTGGGGGAAGGAGTCGAAAGGCCAGGAAGGCACCTTTACCGCTACGTAGTCCAGCGCCGGTTCGGAGAGCGCGCTGCCGGCCCCCGTCACCGGATTGGGCATTTCTGTCAGGTTCAGGCCAAGCGCTATTTTTGCGGCCATGCGGGCGATAGGGTATCCGGTAGCTTTGCTTGCGAGCGCACTGGAACGGCTTGCGCGAGGGTTTACTTCTATGACGTTATATTCGGAACCGTCATGCGCAAGAGCGAACTGCACGTTGCATGCTCCGCGTATATCAAGCACGTCAACTATCTTCAGAGCCGCGCTGCGCAGCATCTGCCACTCTTTGTCAGTCAGAGTCAGCGTGGGCGATACGACGACGGAGTCTCCGGTATGCACGCCCATCGGGTCTATGTTTTCCATGCCGCATACGGCCAGCGCGTTTCCCGCGCTGTCGCGCACTACTTCGATCTCTATCTCATGCCAGCCCTCAAGATATCTCTCTATCAGCGCCCGTCCTGCCGGCGACGCGGCAAGGGCGTCTTCTGTCTGGACCACCAGGTTCTCTATGTTCCTTACTACCGAATTGCCCGACCCACCAAGAGTGAAATCAGGGCGCAGGATAAGCGGCAGCGGGTTGTGAAGCGCGAACTCCTGCGCTCCGGCGACCGAAGATATGCCTCTGCTTGCTATAATAGGCTGCCCGGCCTCCAGCATCGCGCGCCGGAAGGGTTCGCGCGCTTCCGCCCTCTCTATCGCGGCCGGCTGAGTGCCAAGCACCCTGCATTTGTATCGCTTCCACATACCCTGTCTTTCGCATTCCATGCACAGATTGAGACCGGTCTGTCCTCCGAGCGTTGCGACGACGCCGTCGGGGTGATGTTTTCTCAGTATTTCCTCAACTACATGAGGAAGCAGCGGGCGTATATATACGTGGTCGGCTACCGAGCTGTCGGTCTGTATCGTCGCCGGGTTGCTGTTGAGCAGTATTACCGAGCAGCCCTCTTCCTTCAGAGCGCGGCACGCCTGAGTCCCTGCGTAGTCGAACTCGGCAGCCTGTCCTATCTTTATCGGGCCGGAGCCCAGCACAAGAACACTGTTTATCGTATAATCCCTCATAGCGCTTACCGTCCGCCTTTCCCTGTCCTGACGCGGGTAACGAAGTTGTCGAAAATATATGACGCATCCTCGGGGCCTGGTGAGGCCTCAGGATGGAACTGTACCGAGACCGCGTCGTACCTGCGGTGCCGGAGTCCTTCTACCGTACCGTCTCCGAGATGGCTGTATGCCACTTCAAGATCCGTTCCTGAAAGAGAATTCTCATCGACAGCGTATTGATGGTTCTGGCTCGTGATGATCCCGCGCCCCGTAGCGAGCTCCAGTACCGGCTGGTTTGCCCCCCTGTGCCCGAATGACAGCTTTTTTGTCGAAGCGCCGCAGGCACGCGCCAGAAGCTGATTGCCGAGACAGATGCCGAGCAGCGGTTTTTTGCCAATCATCTTTGAGATCTGCTCTGCCTCGAAATCCAGAACGGCAGGGTCGCCGGGACCGTTCGAAAGCAGGATGCCGTCAGCACCGGAGCCTATGACCTCTTCCGCGGCAGTTCCGTTTGGGAAGCGGATAACGCGGCAGCCGCGCCTAAGCAGGCTGCGGATTATGTTTTCCTTTACGCCGTAGTCCATCAGCGCGATGGTAATATCTCCGCTGCCGTAACTTTCGGTTTCTTTGCATGAAGCCTCCGATACCAGCGTATCGGGCAGCGCGGTGCTCACGGGGGGACAGGCAGTTTCTGCGATGCGCCCCATCATAGAGCCGCAGCTGCGTATCCTGAGTATAAGCCCTCTGGTGTCAACATCTGAAATAACGGGACAGCCCATCTCCTCCATCCATGAGTGCAGAGTTTCAAAACGTCCCTTTTCTGTTTCGTCAAGGCAGGTCATGACGACGGCACGCGCCCAGACTCTTCGGCTCTCCAGTCTCTCTTTGTCGATTCCGTAAATACCTATCGGCGGAAAGGCGAAAACTATGATCTGGCCGTTATACGAAGGGTCCGTCAAAGTCTGCGGGTAGCCGCAGGAAGCCGTCGTGAACACGGCTTCTCCTTCGACGGGAGAAGCGATATTGCCGCGCCCTTCCCAAACGGAGCCGTCGGAGAGAGTCAGGTAAACTTTTTTCTTCATAAGCGCGCTCCTTCAGTTTCTGTAAAAAATAAACATAAACATTATTTTTGTTTATTTTTAAAACTAACTATATGTTCAAACTGACGAGATATTATAACCGTATCTGAATATATGTCAATACATTGATTGATTTTTTCTGCTGTGGCATTAATTCAATCGGTTGCATACATTCTTCTGCAAAAAGGTTCTGCGGGAAAACCGGTATCCTGTTATTTACTCATCTGATTATGCAGTGCCCCGGATGAGGGGCTTTAAATGCATCTGCTGATATAATGGAGCAAGTGCTTCCGAAGGGGGGAATACCGTTGTATCAGGTCGCCGCGCAGCTGATAGGTTTTGTGGGCACTGCGCTTATCATTGCCTCATACCAGTGCAGAAAAAGCAAAAATCTCTTTCTGCTGCAGATGGGCTCCAATGTGATGTATATAATACATTTCATAATGCTCGGCGCGCTGTCGGGAAGCATGAGCATATTGCTGGGACTGATGCGGAACTACATACTTTACAGCCATTCCCGCAGATGGGCGCAGTGGAAAGGCTGGCTGCCGCTTATTACAGCGGGATATATATCCGGCACCTGTCTCACGTGGAAGGACTGGTTCAGCATCCTGCCCTGCATCGGCATGACTGTCATGACTGCAGCCTGCTGGTCCCGCAACGGGAAGAATATACGCATTGCCAACTTTTTGGTCAATTCGCCGGCGTGGCTTGTATACGACATACATACATTTTCGATATCCGGTGTGGTGACGGAAACATTCTGCCTGGTGTCGATCGTGGTATCTTTCATCAGGTACGGCTGGAAGGCGCTTGACGGGGAAGGTTAGTGCCGGGATGAAATACAGCTTTGCGCCTGTAATCGACAGCGGCTCGCGGGTGCTTATACTCGGTTCGCTGCCCGGCGACCGCTCTATTGCGGATGCCCGCTACTACGCCCACCCGCGCAACGCTTTCTGGAAAACGATTTACGGCTTCTGGGGCGAAACGCCGCCGGAAAGCTTTGATATGCGCTACGAGTACATACTGCGCAGAAAACTGGCTCTCTGGGATGTTATAAGCCATGCTTCAAGGCAGGGCAGTTCAGACGGAAAGATAAGAGACGAAACTTTTAACGATATACCGGGCCTGCTTGCGTCCTATCGCGGGATATCGCTGATACTTTTTAACGGCTCATATGCTTTTTTAAAATACAGCAGACATTTCGGTACGCCGGCGATACCTTACCGCAGACTGCTGTCGACGAGTCCCGCCTGCGCCGGCAGGGATGCGGAACGGCTTAAGATGTGGCACGAGGCGCTTGCGCTCGGTTTATGCGACACAGAGACGCCGCGGTGCATACACGGTATTTAGCAGAAGACTGTGATAAAAGAATAATTACGGAAAGGCACATAATAATGAAAATAAACGTAAGAGCGGCTGAAAAAGCGGATATTGCAGGAATCGCAGCTATTGAAAAAGCGGTGTTCCCTCCGGAGGAAGCGCTGTCTGAAGAAACTTTTAAATGGTGCTTTGCCTCCTTCCCCGAGG
The DNA here is from genome assembly GCA_016288355.1 of Synergistes sp. Lineage (GTDB taxonomy): Bacteria > Synergistota > Synergistia > Synergistales > Synergistaceae > Synergistes. The sequence goes on along the minus strand of JAEEYY010000009.1, from coordinate 3,638 downwards.
GCTTTGCCGTTGCGGAAAGCGCCGCGGCTGACGGAGGCAAAGGAGAGACAGCCGCCGCGATAGTATGCAGGCCCACGGCGCTGCGCCTTATAACAGACGAAATATATGAGAGAAAAGAAATAAGCAGAGGGGACACTTTTGCGATAATGACCTTTATCGTCGCACCTCATCTGCAGCGGCAGGGGCTGGGAGACAAAATGCTGGAAGCTTCGCTTGCTCTTTTCCGCGAAAAGGGAGCAAAGAATTTTTCTCTGGCCTGCAAGGAACATCTGAAAGCTTTCTACCGCAGGCACGGTTTCATAGAGGCCGGACTTTCCCGGCTCACTCTCGGCGGCGCTGTCTGGTACGATATGTATCTGACGCTTTAAGATCTGTACTCGCTCCCGCGGCGGGCCGGCAGAAACCGCCGCACGCTTTCTTTTAATATCTGCTTATCTTTTGCCTGACAGATGGATAAAAATGCCTGCGCCGGCTGCTGACCGATAAATTTTGCAATTTACGGAATTTAGCAGTATCCTGAATTTCGTTCTTGACAAAAAAAATATATGATAGTACTATTCATTCCGTTAATTTTGCCGTCTTTGAACGGCGCGGCTTGTGTATATGAAGGGGGGCTGCATGATGGGAAAAGCATTTATCAATAACCGTTATTATTATTGCTATTATGCTTATCCCCGCATGTATAACGCCCCGGGGCTTTTCGCTGTTTCTTTGAAGTAGGCATATCCGCAGAGTTAACTTCAGAAACCGCGCCCGCAGGGGCCGGTTTCTTTTTTATTTTTTATCCTATCCGTCTGAAAGGGTGTATCGTCATGGATCTGTTCATCAAATTAGCGTTGCTGGTCGTTTTTGTAGTCGTCATGATACTGGTGGGGCTCTACTGCCGCAGGCATTCCACCGACGTAAGCGGCTTCGTGCTCGGAGGCCGTCAGGTGGGCCCGTGGCTGACAGCGTTCGCTTACGGGACGTCATACTTTTCCGCTGTCGTTTTTGTCGGTTACGCAGGACAGTTCGGCTGGAGGTACGGAATCGCGGCGACCTGGGCAGGAATAGGAAATGCTCTGCTGGGCTCGATGGCGGCCTGGGTCGTTCTGGGGCGCAGGACCAGAGTCATGACGCAGCATCTCAATTCGGCTACGATGCCGCAGTTCTTCGGGACGCGCTTTGAGAGCCAGGCGCTGAAAGTTGCGGCTTCCGCGGTCATCTTTGTCTTTATGATTCCGTACACGGCATCGCTCTACAACGGACTGTCGCGCCTCTTCGGCATGGCGTTCGATATAGACTACTCCGTATGCGTTATCGCGATGGCGGTCCTGACGGCGATATATGTCATTGCAGGCGGTTACATGGCGACAGCGATCAATGATTTTATCCAGGGCATCATAATGGTTTTGGGCATTATAGCCGTTATCGTTGCGGTGCTTAACAGCCGCGGCGGTTTTCTGGCGGCGCTCGACGCGCTCGGAAGGGTCACCGATCCTGCCGTCTCGGCCACGCCCGGAGTCTTTGCGTCCTTCTTCGGTCCCGACCCCGTAAATCTTCTCGGAGTCGTGATACTTACCTCTCTGGGCACGTGGGGGCTTCCTCAGATGGTGCAGAAATTCTACGCCATCACAAGCGAGGAGGCCATAAGCAAAGGGACCATCATCTCAACGTTTTTTGCGACGGTCGTAGCGGGCGGCTGCTACTTCCTCGGCGGCTTCGGCAGGCTCTTCTCGGATGTGGTAGACGTCTCCGTGGAAGGCTTTGACGCGGTTATCCCCGCTATGCTCTCAGGCCTTCCGACTGTGCTGCTGGGAGTAGTCGTGATACTGGTCCTCTCCGCTTCAATGTCGACGCTCTCCTCACTGGTCCTGACGTCCAGCTCCACGCTTACGCTGGACTTCCTGAAGGTATGCGTGGACAGGGATATGAGCGAGAAAAAACAGCTGGTAAGCATGAGGGTGCTGATCGCTATATTCATTGCCATATCGGCCGTCATAGCGATAATACAGTACAATTCAAACGTATCGTTCATCGCCCAGATGATGGGAGTCTCGTGGGGCGCTATGGCTGGCGCCTTCCTTGCCCCGTTCCTTTACGGCCTGTACTGGAAGCGCACCACCAAGGCCGCGTGTGCGGTTAACTTTATCTTCTCGACAGTCGTGATGATATTAAACATTTTCATCCGCGGCTCGTTCCCGGCGATAATTAAGAGCCCCATCAACGCAGGCGCTTTCTGCATGCTTGCGGGACTTCTGATAGTTCCGGCCGTGAGCTGGATCACAAAGGCCCCGGATAAGGAAAAGACGGATAATATGTTTGCCTGCTACGATCGCAAGGTCGTGGTTTCGGTAACTGATTCGATAGGTCCGAGAGTTTACGAAGATAATAAATAAAAAATAAATATTACTGAGGATATTTTAAAGGGCATACGGAAAGAAAGCATCTTTCCCATGCCCTTTTTGTTATTCCGGCAGAAGAGAAAAGCCCTGAAGGCTTCTGTGATTATTGCTTTTTACTGTGCTTTGCGAGGAATTCTTTTATCTTTTTAAAAGTCTCATCGCTTATTATATGCTCTATGCGGCAGGCGTCTTCCTCTGCTGTTCCTTTGTCCACGCCGACTGTTTCGTGCAGGAATTCCGTTATCAGAAGATGACGCTCATAAATGGCGTCGGCACAGGCTTTTCCTGCCTCGGTCAGCCGCAGTTCGCCGTTTCTTTCCATGGTCAGCAGCCCGCTGTTCTTCAATATGCCGATAGCGCGGCAGACGCTCGGCTTGCTGACCGAGAGCTCCCTTGCAATATCTACGGAACGCACGATTCCGTTCCTGTTCTGAAGTATAAGTATCGTCTCGAGATAATTTTCACCGGATTCCTGCATCGACATCACCCATATTGTGTTGTTTTGTTATGCCACCGAATCTTTTTATAATTCTATAACATAACGCCGCATGAGTATACTTCTGCGTCTGTTTTTACCTATGATCATGCGCTTGCATCTTTTTTGTTCATTCCATATACTTCGTTTATAGCGGTACATCTGCCGTGCTGGGGGTGCTTTGTTGTGCTTGGGGATTATTTTTCCAAAAAGAAAACATCGGTTGACGATATAGTACGTATGCTTGCTGATATGGGCGGACGTGCTCCCGTGATAAAAAAACTCCCTGCGCGGCAGGCGGAATTCGGAGGGTTCGGCGCGCTTGACATGCGCATCGTGAATGCCCTTAAAAAACGCGGGATAGAGGCTCTTTATTCTCATCAGAGCAGGGCGGTGTCCTGCGCGCTGGCCGGGACCGACTGTGTAATAGCTACTCCGACCGCCTCCGGCAAGACTCTTTGCTACAATCTGCCTGTACTGCATGCCGTTCTGCAGGATGCGAACGCGCGTGCGCTTTATCTTTTTCCCACGAAAGCGCTGGCCCAGGATCAGCTTGCCGAATTCGGCGAGCTTTCCGCCTCCGCCGGAGGAGAGATACACGGTTTTGTATATGACGGTGATACCGACCCGGTAAAGCGCCGCCTTGCGCGCACCGAAGGGCATATCGTGATTACAAACCCCGACATGCTGAACTCGGGGATCCTGCCGCACCACACCAAATGGTCCGGATATTTCAGAAATCTGAAGTTTGTCGTCGTCGACGAACTGCATACCTACAG
>JAEEYY010000008.1 GCA_016288355.1 Synergistes sp. | reverse complement strand
TGACCATTGCAAAAGCTTTGTTCGGTTGCTGAAGCAGCGCACTGCCTGCACCTCGTTTGACGATCTTTGGCATTGGACAGGCCATGTTGATGCTGAAACCGGCGAATGAATGGTCTCTTAAACTCAGCTCCGCCGAGCGGCACAGGCTGTCCGCATCGGTTGCAAACAGCTGTAATACGAGCGGTTCCTCTTCAGCTGAGTGGTCGAGCATACGCCAGGTTTTTACACCTCCGTAAAGCAATCCCGTGCTGCTGATCATTTCAGTATGAGTTAATCCGACACCGAGAAGACGAAAGAGACTGCGTACTCCTGCCAGACTGACTCCAGCAAGCGGTGCAAGAAAAAGCGGATTGTCAACTGAAATGCAGCCTATGCTAATCTTAGAATTCATGTACTTGACGACCTCTAAGCATAAAGACAGTTCTCTGTTATACGCAGAGAAGACACAGTATAAAACTGCCTGTCAAAGCAAAAATAACGGTTCTCCAAAGTGAGATTTTCATGGACAGCGCCAGCAGCATAAAGAAAAGCCCTCCGCACAGCCAGACCGGAAAAAAGTTGACGGGCAGTGCCAAAGGAATCCAGCGAACCCATTGATCTGCGGCCTGTGCCCAAACTCGAAACAGTTGCTCTGCGCACGTAGCCGGAAAGACTAATCCTATACCTGTCAACAATGGCACTGAACACAGAACCGTAAAAAGAAGAACGAAACTGAACAAAGCGGTCGCCATCGCGTTGATAGGCAATGATGAAATGAAAATACCGCCTGCGTTCGGCGCGACAAGCGGTGAAGCGATAAGCCACATCAACGGCGATGTCAGCAGAGACGACCATGAGCTCTTAAAACGCTGCAGTATTATAGCAGTGGCAGCGGCAAGAACGGACAGCTGCCATCCCAGATCGTAACATACCCAGGGATTATGCAGAAGCATGATGACTCCGGCAAGTCCGACAGAATTCAATGCTGACGAACCTATTCCGCAGGCGGCTCCGAACAAGCTGACCTGGAGCATGATCGAAGCGCGTACAGCGCTGGCTGACATGCCGCTGATGCAGCAATATGTCCACAGAAAAAGCGAAGCAAGAATAAAACGAAAACGAGTTTTGTTCAACACAATTGCCGCGAGGACAATGGCAAAACTGACGTGCCAGCCGGATACGGCAAGATAATGGCTAATTCCCCAGCGTCGAAAATCCTCGCTGATACTCGGATCTCGGTCGCCCAGAAGAACGGCTGCCGTCAAAGCACGGCAGATAAACGGCAGCGTCTGAATCCGCAAGCGCAGAGACTGTCGGATCGTGTGGATAGAAAAGAGTTTTGGCAACATACGAATATCTCTGACATCTCGTAGCTCTCCGCGGACGCCGCGGGCCTTCCAATAACGAAACGGTGAAAAGTTGCTTCTCTGTGATTCTTCGCGCGGTGACCGTGTCGATGCGTGCAGGTGAAAACGGTCGCCTTCCTCCGCTCCGGTTAAAAGCCCCTTCGCGACAGTGATCCATTTAGAGCCGCGTTCATCTTTTAAAAGTAAAAGGCGAGTTTCGCCCCATCGTCTGCTCTCCATGACTAAGAAATCAGCTGATACTGATTGCGGAAGCATTTCGCGCACGTCGAGCCTGCTTGTGACGTAAAAACATCCTAAAGCGCAGCAGCTGCATAAACAGAGAACAAAGAGTACTCGGCGAACAGACCACCGCTCTTCGGCAAGGAAGATCTGTGCCAGAACCACTAATTCAGATAATACAACGCTTAAGAAAAACGAGAGTCGCAAACCTCTGCAAAGGATTGTAAGACAGAGAGCCTCCAACACGAACAGCGCAGGGGCGTTGTTTAAGAATGAAGGCATGACGTCTAAAAACGCAGCAGACTGCGAAAAGTGTTCAGTTTTGATTTGCCTATGCCGGGAACGTCGAGGAGTTCATCTGCGGAATGGAAAGTCCCATGAGACTGTTTATAGTCGATGATCCGTTTTGCGAGCGAAGGGCCTATACCAGGCAAAGCACACAATTCTTCTGCAGTTGCTGTGTTGATGTAAACGTAGTGAAGTGATGATGAAACATTTTCCTTTCGCCCGGAGTTCCTGGTCTTGGTGTTTTCTTTGGATCTGGTATGAAAGACATCGGACTTTTCTTTAATATGCACATGAGTTCCGTCTCTGATTGGTGCCGCAAGGTTAATTTGCCCGGTATCGGCGTCATGACGCAATCCTCCCGCAGCTTTAACGAGGTCAAACACGCGAGCGTCTTCTGAAATAGGATACATACCTGGATTTGTAACCGCCCCTGAAATATATCCGTAGTTTTGTACCGCCAGCCCATTTTTTCCGTGCAAAGAAGCATTTTCGTTCAGCCTCAGCGAGAGTGCAGGTCCAGCCAACGTCGTCGGGACTGTGCGTTCCCAGCGTCCGGAAAAAACATGCACGCCGGCTCCCGCAAGTCCGATGCAAAGAAGTGCAGCTCCCAGACAAAGAGAAACTTTGAAGCGATCGTCCATCGCAAATACTCCTTCTAGACGAGTTTTCCCTTCAACGACCAACTGTCGGCAGAAACAATTTCGACTGTGACAAAGCTGCCTTTCAGTTCGACAGGGCCTTCAAACAGGATGACCTTGTCTGCCTGATTGCGCCCCTGCAAAAGATTGCCTTTCAGGGCCTTGCCGTCCACGAGCACTTCATATCGATGACCGACAAGCTTTTCATTGATATCGCGTGCGATACGCGTTTGCAAGTCATTGACTTCATTCAGTCGACGGTTCTTGACCTGTTCGGGAACCTGTTCTTTCATCTTAGCCGCGGGAGTGCCCTGCCTCGGCGAATATGCTGCCGTATGTACGAGATCAAAGCGGAATCGCTGGAGCGCCTGTAAAGACATTTCAAAATCTTCTTCGGTTTCTCCAGGGAAGCCAACGATCAGATCGCTCGTCAGCCCAACTTCGGGGAGGTGATTGCGAATGATCTTGACGACGCTGGCATATTCTTCGACCGTATAGCGACGGTTCATCGCTTTGAGGATCCTGTCGCTTCCCGCCTGAATCGGCAGGTTGATGGCCGGGCAGATCACGTGGTGCGATGCGATCGCGTCAACGACATCCTGAGTAAAGTCGGTCGGATACGAGGTCATAAAACGAAGACGTTTCAGGCCTTCGATCTGCGCAACATCACAAAGAAGTTTGGCAAAACTGTACCCATGCAAATCTTTGCCGTATGTATCGACGTTCTGCCCAAGCAGGGAAATTTCCTTGACGCCGCTTTGAACCAACTGCGAGACTTCTTTAATGATCTCTTCGGGACGACGTGAAGCAAAACGTCCGCGCACATACGGAACGATGCAGTATGTGCAAAAATTATCGCAGCCATGCGAAATCATCACGGACGCTTTCCACGGATACTGCCGGACCAGCGGAGCAAAAGCCAGCTCATGAAGCTCACGCGGATCACTGTCAAGGTTTATGATCCTCTCGCCCGTCAGTAAAGCTGCTTCAATCGCTTCCGGCAGGACGCCGATATGCCGCGGACCTGAGATTACGCGGACCCAGGGATAACGTCTGGCCATATCGGCGCCGACGTTTTGGGCGGTACAGCCGGTGACAGCGACAACCGGACGGCGTTCCTGCGCCCATCGCGTTCCGTAATATCCAAGTTCGCTCCAGACTTTATGTTCCGCTTTATCTCGAATACTGCACCCGACAAAGATTATCGCGTCCGCC
>JAEEYY010000097.1 GCA_016288355.1 Synergistes sp. | reverse complement strand
TTACGGTTCGTCGTTCCTGCGTGTCGTCTGCCTTGCTATCCCATGCTACTCGGTCACTTTTGTGGTTATCGCTGTATTCCAGGCAGTGGGGCAGAGCCTTGTGCCTTTTGTGCTCTCGGCGCTGCACAGGGGGACCGTTGATAATGTATTGCTTTTTATCATCAGGGCGCGTTTCGATCATCGCTATGTGATCTGGACGTCCCCGATAGCTGAAGCCTTTGCCCTTCTGGTCTCGCTGGTTATGTTATTCCGTCTGCTGCGCGGTTTAAAGCTGAAAGGCGCTCCGGCACAAAAAGAAGCATGACTTGTCTTTGCGGCACAGGTTTATTAACATAGTTTTGAATAATGATCTGCAGGAGGAACATAATGAACGAAGAATGTCTTATATGCAAAGCTCCGCTTAAATACCTTGAAACAAGCGTCCTTATGGAATGTTCGTTATGTCATAAAAAAGAGATGAGCAAGACCGAATGCGTAAACGGTCACTATGTCTGCGACGAATGCCACACCGCCGGCATAGACCGCATTGCAGGAATCTGCATGAATGAAACTTCTAAAGACCCGGTCGGGATCATCGAAAAGATAATGGACCAGCCATTTTGCCATATGCACGGGCCGGAGCATCATATCATGGTAGGTTCCGCACTGCTTGCAGCGTATAAAAATGCGGGAGGCAAAATCGATCTGGAAAAAGCGCTTGCGGAAATGATAAGCCGCGGCAGGCAGGTACCCGGCGGCAGCTGCGGTTTCTGGGGAGCCTGCGGCGCAGGCGTGAGCAGCGGCATGTTCGTCTCGATAATCTCAGGCTCAACGCCGCTGAAAAACAAGCCATTCTCACTAGCCAATATGATGACGTCAAGATCTCTTGCCGCTATTGCGGCATCAGGCGGTCCCCGCTGCTGCAAAAGGGACTCATTCCTGTCGATACTTGCAGCCGTGGACTTTGTCGAAGAGCATTTCGGCGTGAAAATGGAAAAGCCGGAAGTAATATGCCGCTACTCTAAGCGGAACAATCAGTGCATAAGAAAGCGCTGCCCGTTTTTTAAAAATGAAGACGGCGCGAAAAAAATGCCCTCCTGACAGTGCTGCTGATGATATAATAATACTTGACAATTTATCGGAGGCGTAGTATAAATTACGCCAACGAAATTAATAATGACCGAGCGATGACCGGGATAGTAAAGTTTATCTTCTTCACAGAGAGAGGGGCGAAGCGCTGAGAGCCTCTTGCAGAAGAAAACCCGAAGACCACCCGGGAGCGGATGCCGAAGCGCTGTGCGATAAGGCATCGGGGAGCGCCCCTTACAGCGCACACGAGAGCCGTCCTTGTGCGGCTGAAACGGAGTGGGACCGCGGTATTGAAAAAGTGCCGCCTCTGTATTTTACATATAGAGGCGGCTTTTATGTTTTTTAAAGACTGCAGTAAGGAGGAAAAATCATGGGAGTAATCGAAAAATACGCACATCTGCTGCCTGTGACAGAAAAGACGCCGAGGATAACTCTTGGTGAAGGCTCCACGCCTCTTGTTCATGTGGACAATATCAGCAAACTGCTCGGCATAGAACTGTGGGCAAAGCTGGAAGGCTGCAATCCGTCAGGTTCCTTTAAGGACCGCGGCATGGTAATGGCCGTCGCAAAAGCGCTTGAAGACGGAGCAAAAGCGCTCGTATGCGCGTCGACGGGAAACACTTCAGCTTCCGCTGCCGCCTATGCCGCAGCAGCCGGGGTTCCCTGCTATGTTCTGCTGCCGGCAGGAAAGGTAGCGCTCGGCAAACTTGCGCAGGCCCTGATGTACGGAGCTACGGTCGTAGCGGTGAAGGGCAACTTCGACAGAGCGTTGGAAATGGCGCGCAGCGCTGCCGAAAGCAAAGGCTTTGCGATAGTCAATTCCGTTAACCCGTACAGGCTGTGGGGACAGAGAAGCGGCGCATGGGAGATATGCGAAGCTCTGGGAAGAGTCCCCGACTGGCATGCCATCCCCGTCGGAAACGCCGGCAACATAAGCGCGTACTGGGCAGGCTACAAGCAGTATAAAGAGATCGGCAGGATCGACAGGCTTCAGCGCATGATGGGTTTCCAGGCAGCAGGCGCCGCACCGCTCGTTACAGGCAAGCCCTGCCCGAATCCAGAGACGGTAGCCACCGCGATAAGAATTGGAAATCCGGTGAGCGCACATCTTGCAAAGGAAGCTGTCGCGCAGTCTTCGGGGGAATTCAATTCCGTGACCGACGAAGAGATACTGGCGGCACAGAAGCTGCTTTCATCAAAAGGCGGCCTCTTTGCGGAACCTGCGTCCTGCGCGCCGCTTGCGGGCCTTATAAAGCTGAAGAACGAAGGACGTCTGCCGGCCGGCATAACGGTTACGATGATACTTACAGGAAACGGCCTGAAAGATCCCGATACGGCAATGTCGCAGGTGGGACGCCCCATTGAGATAGGCGACAACATAGACGAACTTCTGGAGGTGATGCGGGGGTGAAACCGCTTATCACTATAAGAGTGCCGGCTACCAGCGCCAACCTCGGTTCCGGCTTTGATACGATAGGTATGGCTGTATCTTTATACAACATTTTCAAAGTAATGGAGATACTGCCGCAGGGGGAGTACAGGATAGAAGCGCATGGCGAGGGAGCAAGAGAACTTTCCGCCCCTGAGAAGAACCTGGTCATAACAGCCTACGAAGAGACATGCAAACGCTGGAATGTCAAGGCGCCCGGCTTTTCTCTCTGGTGCCACAACATTATCCCTCTCTGCCGCGGCCTCGGCAGCTCCGCAGGCGCCGTGGTGGCAGGAGTGCTTATAGCAAAACATCTGACGGGATATAATGCCGACGAGACAGAACTGCTTCGCGAAATGACCCTGATAGAGGGACATCCCGATAACGTAGCGCCATGTTATCTCGGAGGGATGGTCGTAAGCTGCTGGAACGGTGAAGATCTGCGTTACGTCAGTCTGCCTCCGCTGCCGCCGGAAGTGCTCTGCGTCGCAGCCGTCCCAGACGAACGGGTAAAGACCTCCGACGCCCGCAATGCTCTGCCCAAGGAAGTTGCTTTCTCCGATGCGGTATTCAACGTCGGGCGCGCAGCGCTGCTTACCGCCGCATGGGCGACAGGCAAATGGGACTACCTGAAGTGGGGTATGGACGATAAGCTGCACCAGCAGTACCGCAGCAAGCTCTTCTCCGGCGGCGACGTGATATTCTCGCGCGTTCAGGAACTTCCCGAATGCCTCGCAGTAGCGATAAGCGGTTCCGGACCTTCCGTTATAGCTCTCGTGCGCGGGA
>JAEEYY010000096.1 GCA_016288355.1 Synergistes sp. | reverse complement strand
TTCCCTACAGGAAGCAGCTCTGCTACGCGATCATCTGCATGATCCTTGCCGCGGTCGTTTCCATAATACCGCCGTGGCTGATAAAAAACGTCGTTGACGACGTCCTGATAAAGAAGCAGATGTATATGCTGAATATCCTCTGCGTCAGCGTGGTCGTGCTCTATGTGCTGAAAGCTCTTCTTTCCTACGCCAACCTCTACCTGATGACCTGGGTCGGACAGAAGGTCGTCATAGATATCAGGCTGGAGCTGTATGACCATACGCAGCGGCTTTCGCTGGCCACGCTCTACAGCAGACGTTCCGGCGAGTTCCTGTCGCGCATCACGAACGACGTGGCGACGCTGCAGAACATACTTGCGTCGGCGATCATAGATTTTGTCGTGCAGGGCGTGACCTTTGTCGGCATAATCGGCCTTCTCATCTTCCTTAACTGGCGGCTGATGATAATCTGCTTCCTGATAATCCCGATCGCGGTCTTTGCGATGGACCGGGCCTCTTCGAAGCTGCGCCGCGTAGGCGCTGTGATACAGGACCGTCTTGCGATGGTCGCCGCGATCGCTCAGGAAGCCGTATCCTCGATAAAGATCGTGCGCTCTTTCGCGACAGAAGAGGAAGAGTACGAGCGCTTCAAAGAAGAGAGCATGCTGCATTTCAAAGCGCTTATGAAGGGCACGCAGGTGCGGGGCATACTGGAGGGCGCGGTCGAGGTCATTCTGATATCGGCGCTTGCCCTTATTCTGTGGAGCGGCGGGCGCAGCGTTATTGCGGGACGTCTCACGGCGGGCGGCCTTATCGCGTTCTGCACCTATATCGGGCTTCTGGTACAGCCGGTGCGCACGCTCTCCCGCGTCATCAGCACGATACAGCAGGGGGCGGCCTCCGCGGACCGCATTTTCGAGATACTGGACGAGAAGAACGAAGTCCCTCTTGCCGAAGACCCGAAGATCCTTTCTCCGATGAACGGAAGGATCTCATTTGAGGATGTGCGCTTCTCCTATAACAGCTCAAAGACCGTGCTGGACGGCCTTTCGTTCGATATAGCGAAGGGAGAGAAGGTAGCGATAGTAGGCCCGACGGGCGCCGGCAAGTCTACGATAGCGGATCTGATAATGCGTTTCTACGACCCGCAGTCAGGCGTCATCAGGATAGACGGGGAGGATATCCGGGGTCTGGATATAAAATCATACCGCCGTCAGATAGGCATAGTCCCGCAGGACCCGGTGCTGATGAAGGGCACCCTTGCCTATAATATCGGCTACGGATGCAGGAATGTCACTAAGGAAGCGCTTGAACAGGCCGCGTCGATCGCAGGCATTTATGACTTTATAATGTCGCTGCCGCAGGGCTTCGAAACGGAGGTCGGGGAACGCGGCGTCACCCTTTCCGGCGGACAGCGCCAGCGCGTGGCGATAGCGCGCGCAGTCGTGCGCGACCCCAAGATACTGATAATGGACGAGGCCACATCCTCGCTGGACGCTCTGGTCGAGCAGCAGGTCCAGGAAGCGATGCACAACGCGATGGAGGGACGCACTTCGATAATCATCGCGCACCGTCTGTCGACGATACGCGGCGCGGACCGCATATTCGTGCTGAGGGACGGCAGGATAGCAGAGTGCGGCACGCACGACGAGCTGATAGCGGCCGGAGGGCACTACTGCCGGATGTACGAAGCGAGCAGCGGCATGCAGCTGTCGGAAGAAGCGTGACATGTCCAGCCTGCTGAGCAGCTATCTCAAGTATGTGCGCGGCGAGAGCCGCTTTTCGCCATGGAACCTTCTTTACCCCTGTCAGTTCATAACCTCCGCGTGGATGAAGCTCCGCATAGGGCTTTTTGACCGGGGGCTCTTCGCCGTCACCGACCCGGTGCTTCCGACGATAAGCATCGGCAACAACAGCTTCGGCGGCACGAACAAAACGCCGGTGGCGGAATATATCGTAAGGCAGTTTGCCGAAAGCGGGATCAGGGCCGGGGTCGTGAGCCGCGGCTACAGCACCAGGGAACATCCGCCGCTGTGGATAGGCCAGGACAGCAAGAGCACGGAGCGCGACTTTGCCGGGGACGAGCCTCTTATGCTGGCAAAACGCCTTCCGGAGCACAAGATAGTCGTGTCGAGGAACCGCCTCGAGGGCGTAAAGCTGCTTGCCGCGCTCGGCGCCGAAGTGGCCGTGACCGACGATACTTTCCAGCACAGAAAGATGGCGCGCGACGTGGATATCGTTCTGGTCGATTCGACCTGTCCCTTCGGCAACGGCGGCGTGATGCCGGCGGGACTGATGCGCGAGCCGATGTCGGCGTTCCGGCGCGCCGATCTGATACTGCTGACAAAAGCAAACCAGACTACGGAAGAAGCGGTGGAGGCTATAAAGAAAAAGCTTTCGCCCTATGTTTCGGCGGATAAGATATTTACCGCCGATATAAAACTTGAAAGATGGCTCAGCGTTACCGCAGACGGCGAGAAGGAGCTTCCCTGCGATTTTTCGCCCCGCGGCAGATATGTGGCTCTTTCTGCCATCGGCAACCCGGAAGGCTTTTACAGCTTTTTAAGGGAGCTGGGCGTCGGGCTTGCGGGGTGCCGGAGCTTCAGGGACCATCATCTGCTCACTGCCGAAGAGGCTGAGGAACTGGGGGATTTTGCCGAAAGCACCGGGGCGGACGGCTTCATATGCACCGAAAAAGATCTTATGAACATTGCGCCGGGCTTCTCCTTCCGGCTTCCGCTGTATGTGCCGTCTATATCAGTTGCGGTCAGGGATTCGCTTGAGTTTCGGAAGAAGATCGCCGAAAAGCTGCGCCCGTCGTTTCTGGTCTCGTCGAACGGTCACGGCGAGGATTCGATCGGCGTCGTGCTTGCCAAAAAGCTCGCCGAGCGCTTCCGCTGCGCTCAGATAGACGCGTTCACGCTGGTGGGTTCCGGCAAGCAGTACAGGGACGAAGGCATACGCGTGATATCGCCGCCCTCCGATATGCCGAGCGGCGGTGTGATAAAATACGCGATCTCGGATTTTATGCGGGATATGCGCAGCGGACTCGGCGGCTCGATAAAGGAACAGCGTGACGCGCTGCGCCGTCTGCGCGGCCGCTACCGTACCCCTGTCTGCGTCGGCGACGTCTATCTTGCGTCGAGCATGCTGTGGGGCCAGGGAATGAAGCCGCTGCTTGTCGCTACGGCAAAGACGGTACACCTTTCCGGCCATATGCGCATAGAGAAGTGGCTGATGCGCAGGCGCTGTGTGCTGGTCTTCACGCGCGACGAGGAGACGGCGAAGGAGCTCGCGTCCGACGGGGTGCCTGCCGTTTTTTACGGCAACCCGGTGATGGACCTGCTCGACGAGGCAAGGATGCCTGCTTTCGCATGGGACGAAACGGGCGCCAAGGTGCTGCTCCTGCCCGGAAGCCGGCCGCGCGCGTATGAGGATATCAAGCTGATCCTTGA
>JAEEYY010000095.1 GCA_016288355.1 Synergistes sp. | reverse complement strand
TGGATGGGAACTTTCACGGCTATAGTCAACGCCCTCCTCGGAGCATACTACGTGGTCGTCGTCGGCTGGTGCCTTAAATACCTCGTTATCATCACCACAGGCTTCCTTTCAACGGTCCGTGAGGGCGGAGTTGAAATGACGACGCAGTATTTCACCAACTTTGCGCTGACTGCACCCAGCTATGAATCGTGGGTCTGGTTCATCGTAGGCATCGCGATATGCTCGATAGCGGTCTTCCGCGGCATTCAGGGCGGTATCGAAACGGCCAATAAGGTAATGATCCCGATGGTCTTCATACTGCTGGTCGTCCTTCTTGTCAGGGTCCTCTGCATGCCAGGCGCGGTCAAGGGACTCGAATTCATGTATCACGTCGATCCGAAAGACTTCGGCAACCCGCGCATCTGGCTCAACGCCTTCACTCAGGCGGCATGGTCATCCGGCGCAGGCTGGGGTATGTTCCATATCTACTTTATCTACTCAGCCAAGGATGAGGACATCGAACTCAACGCCGTCACCGCGACATTCGGCGATATGGTGGCAGCAATGCTTGCCGGTATGGTCGTTCTGCCGACAGTCTTCGCTCTTACTCCTAACGCCGATGCAGTCAAGGAAGTACTGGGCTCCGGCGCCAACGGTCTTACATTCATCCATCTGACGAACCTCTTCGCACATACCACCGGAGGCTACATAATGGGTGTGCTCTTCTTCCTGGCGCTGCTTTCCGCCGCGGTCAGCTCCGTCATAGCAATGATCGAGACCGGAACGCGCAACCTGATGGACATGGGCTTCTCGCGTACGAAGGGGACTCTCTGCACGGCTCTCTTCTTCGCAGTCGCCGGTTCCTACTCCGCAATCGATAACCGCTTCTTCAACAACCAGGATATGGTCTGGGGCGTCGCGCTGCTGATGGTCGGACTCCTCTACGCGATCGGCGCAATGAAGTACGGTGTCGACAAGCTCTGGAACGAAGACATAGCACCCTGCTCCGACATAAATATCAAATGGATGTGGTCGGTCATTAAGCTCTTCCCGCTCGAGTTCCTTTTCGTTTGGGGCTGGTGGATGTGGGACGCCAAGTCATGGTATCCCGGCGAGTGGTTCAAATTCTGGCCGCCTATCAAGTATCAGTATACCCCCGGCTCAATGGTAGTCGAGTGGATAATTGTATTCGCGATCTGCTTCGCGCTCAACAGTTACCTCTCGAAACGGCTCATCTACAGCAACAAGATAGATTAACGGCCATTTGGCAGCTAAGGAGGAATTTTTATGTGGAAGCTTAATATGGCTGTATGCATCGCGATAGGGTTCGGCTTCTTCTGCTGGGCCATGTGGAAAACGATAAATACTGAGAACACCAAGAGGAAGTAAGGCTGTAAGACAGTAACGCCATATACCGGGGCAGGGGAAGGAAGAATTTGCCTTCCCCTGCCCTTTTCATCTTAACACGGGCGGAGGGAAAAATTACAAGGCTTGTTTTTTCTCAATTCTATCGTAATATTAACATGGCTTTGTCTGAATATGCCCGAAGGGAGTTTGAGCATATCTTGAAAATAGTCATCGTAGGAGCCGGCGAAGTCGGCTACAGCGTAGCAAAAAACCTGTCGTCGGACGGACACGACATAGTAATAATCGAGGACAACAGTGAGAGAGCCGATTATGCGGAAAGCTCCCTTGACGTGATGGTCGTGCGCGGAAACGGCGTACGGCCGAGCGTTCTGGCAAAAGCCGGAGTAACGCTGGAAAACAATGAAGTCTCGCTGCTCATCGCCTGCACCAACAAGGATGAAGTAAACCTTATGGCCTGCTGGGCAGCCAAGAAGATGGGGGTGCCGCATGTTATAGCAAGGGCCGTAGGTCTTGAATTCACCGACACCGAAGACTGGGCCCGCAGTCTTGGCATCGATATGCTCGTATCGCCGGAGCGTTCGGTCGCAAAAGAGATAGAAGAGCTTCTGGAGGTCCGTTCCGCCATTCATGCGAACGAGATTGCCGGAGGACGCGCAGGCATTTATGTTTTCCGCGTGGCACAGGAATCACCGCTTGTCGGGCTATCGCTGCTGGAGATGCGCAAAAATAACCCTCATCTGATAATGCTGGTGGTATGCATAAAGCGGGGGGAGACGTCGATGGTCCCGAGGGCGGTCGAAAAGCTGCAGGCAGGAGACATCTGCTACACGATATGCTACCGTTCCACAGTACTGGAAGCAGAAAGGCTCTTCCAGCCAAAAAGAGCAAAGAAACTGAAAAAAGTCTTTATAGTAGGCGCGGGGAAGATAGGCTTTCAGACGGCACTCCGCCTGCTCTCGCATATAAGGGGGCTTGATCTGCGCATAATAGACGCAGACAGGGCAAAATGCGAAAAGCTGGCAGAGGAGCTCCCGAACGCGACCATGCTCTGCGCGGACGGTTCCGATACCGAATTCCTTCGTATGGAAGGAATCGCCGATGCTGACGGCTATGTAGCCGCCACCGATCATGACGAGACGAACCTGATGCTCTCGGTGCTGGCAAAGACCCTCGGCGCATCAAAAAGCATAGCCGTCGTACGCCGCTCGACTTATCTTGAGATGACGAACCACATCCCGGTAGACGCGATCGTGAACAGAAACCAGACGCTTGCCGAGGTGATAACGCGCAGCGTACGCTACCCGGGATCTTCAAGAGCACTTACGGTGATGGAAGAAATAGGCGCCGAAGCCGTGGAGGTCACAGTCTCTGCAGCCTCAGAGGCGGCGGAAAAGAATCTTATAGAGCTCCGCCTGCCGGAAGGCACGATAATCGGTCTGCTCGAGCGCGACAACGAGATGTTTATCCCCACAGGACACACTGTGCTGCGCGCCGGAGACAAGATAGTGATATTCGGCACCGCCGCTGTAATAAATGACGCGATGCGCCCCTTCGGAGAGGAAAAACTTTGAATTACAGGATAGTTGCCCATTTTCTCTCAATACTGTCGTTCACTATCACCACATCATTCATTTTTCCGCTCTTCTGGGCGGTAGTCGACGGTACGCATGACGTGCGCGCCATTCTGCTTTCAGCCGCCGCGGGCGCCGCTATATCGGCAGTGCTTTTCGCAGTTGGACGGGGGGCGAAAAAGAACGAGCTGGGGACACGTGAAGCAATAGCGGGAGTAGCGTTCTCATGGGTCATAGCATCACTGATAGGATGCCTTCCGTACTTGTTCAGCGGCTGCATCACTTCATTCACGGACGCTTACTTTGAAGCGATGTCCGGCTTCACTACGACGGGAGCCACCGTGCTGAGCGATATAGAACCGGTGCCGCGCGGCATACTGATGTGGCGCGCGCAGACGCAGTGGCTCGGCGGCATGGGGATAGTTGTTCTTGT
>JAEEYY010000094.1 GCA_016288355.1 Synergistes sp. | reverse complement strand
CGTCTGGTATTCTACGTGCGCGATGTTGATGGTGATGCCGCGCTCTCTCTCTTCAGGCGCCTTGTCGATCATGTCGAACGGCGTGAAGTCAGCTCCGCCGTGGCGGGCCAGCGTCTTGGTGATCGCAGCTGTCAGCGTCGTCTTACCGTGGTCGATATGTCCGATCGTACCGATGTTCAGATGCGGTTTGCTGCGTACGTATTTCTCTTTTGCCATTATTCCCAACCTCCTTAAGGTAAAACCTGTCAGTGTTTAAGCAGTTCTTCGGCCACACTGTTCGGAACTTCCTCGTAGTGGTCGAAGCTCATCGTGTATGAAGCGCGTCCCGAGGTCTTGCTCCTCAGGTCCGTTGCATATCCGAACATGGATGCAAGCGGTACAAATGCCTTGACTATTCTCGCGTTTGCCCGCACTCCCATCTCGGACACCCTGCCGCGGCGTGATGAAAGGTCTCCTATCACATCGCCCATGTACTCTTCGGGAACTACCACCTCTACGCTCATTACCGGCTCCATAAGCACAGGATCAGCCTTTCTGAGAGCTTCTTTGAGCGCCATTGAACCGGCTATGCGGAAAGCCATTTCGGAGCTGTCCACTTCATGGTAGCTTCCGTCGACGATAGCGACCTTGATGCCTATTACCGGATATCCGCCAAGGACTCCGTTGTTGAGCGCATCTTCAACGCCCTTCTGTGCGGCAGGTATATATTCTTTAGGCACCGCTCCGCCGACAATTTTGTCCTCCCACTCAAAACCGTTTCCGCCTGCAAGCGGCTCGATCTCCAGCACAACATCGCCGTACTGTCCTTTACCGCCCGACTGCCTGACGAATTTGCCCTGGGCGCGCGCCGGTTTGCGTATAGCTTCACGGTAAGCGACCTGAGGACGGCCAACCTTTACTTCAACGTTGAACTCACGGCGAAGACGATCCACTATTATCTCCAAATGAAGTTCGCCCATGCCGCTTATAAGAGTCTGCCCTGTGTCTTCGTTCACCGAAACACGGAACGTCGGATCTTCTTCGGAGAGAGCCTCAAGCCCCTTGGCAAGCTTTATCTGGTCGGCTTTGCTCATCGGCTCTACGGAAAGAGATATGACCGGTTCGGGGAAAGTAAGATTTTCGAGCAGAACAGGGTTCTTTTCCGAACAGAGCGTATCGCCGGTACGTACCTGCTTAAGCCCGGGTATTGCGACTATCAGGCCTGCCTGGGCGCCGTCCATCTCCTCACGCTTATTGGCATGCATGCGGAGGATGCGGCCGACACGCTCGTTGCGGCGCGTATTTGAATTGTATATGGACATACCGCTTTCGATACGGCCCGAATATATGCGGCAGAAAGCGAGCCTGCCGACAAACGGGTCGACCATTATCTTAAAGGCAAGAGCGGCAAACGGCTCGTCAGCTGAGGGTCTGACCTCTATTTCCTTCGAGACGTCGTCCGGATCCACAGCTGTGATATGCGGCATGTCAAGCGGGCTGGGCAGATAGGCTACGACTGCGTCGAGAAGAGGCTGGACTCCTTTGTTCTTGAATGCGGAACCACAGAGGACCGGGACTATCTCAAGCTTTATCGTCGCTTTTCTGATCACTTTCCTGATCAGCTCGACAGGCACCTCGGAGCCTTCAAGGTAGAGCTCCATCAGTTCGTCGTCGCAGTCCGCAAGCATCTCGAGCATTTCCATGCGTGCCAGCTCGGCTTCCTCCTCAAGCTGAGGGGGAATATCGGCCGTATGGAATTCGGTCCCCAGCGTATCGTCATAAATAACGGCTTTGCGGTTTACCAGATCCACCATGCCGGCAAAACCGTCTTCTACACCGATAGGTATCTGGATAGGCACAGCTTTTGCGCCAAGGCGTTTCCTCATCTGTTCCACGACAGCCGAAAAATCGGCGCCGACTCTGTCCATTTTGTTGACGAAAGCTATCCTCGGGACACCGTATTTATCAGCCTGACGCCAGACTGTCTCTGACTGAGGCTCGACCCCGCCGACTGCACAAAATACAGATACGGCTCCGTCGAGGACGCGCATGGAACGCTCCACCTCGACCGTAAAGTCCACGTGTCCGGGTGTATCAATTATATTGATAAGGCAATCGCCCCAGAAGCAGGTAGTAGCCGCCGACGTGATAGTGATACCACGCTCGCGCTCCTGTTCCATCCAGTCCATCGTGGCTGCACCTTCATGGGTCTCCCCAAGTTTGTGCTTGCGTCCCGTATAGAACAGAATGCGCTCTGTCGTCGTAGTTTTTCCTGCATCTATATGCGCAGCTATTCCTATATTGCGCACTGTACTCAAGTCGATGCCCTGCATCGTCAACACCACCAAAAATAAAAATTAAAGCTGAGAATTTTACGCCTACCAGCGGTAATGCGCAAACGCGCGGTTCGCTTCTGCCATACGGTGCGTATCTTCGCGCTTTTTGACCGAACCGCCCTCTCCCTTACAGGCGTCGCCAAACTCTCTGGCAAGGCGTTCAACCATCGGTATGCCTTTGCGGGCGCGCGAATAGCTGATTATCCAGCGTATTGCCAGAGCCTGTGCTCTGTCTGGTTTCACTTCGACCGGAACCTGGTAGGTCGCGCCGCCTACACGGCGGGGACGAACTTCAACCAGCGGCCTTACATTTGACATAGCCTTCTCAAATACTTCCGCAGGCTCAAGATTCAGCCTGCTTCCGGCCAGATTCAGTGCTCCGTACAAAATTTTCTCCGCCGTGCTCTTCTTGCCGTCGAGCATCAGGCAGTTGATAAATTTTGTTATCGCGGCATTCGCGTAGACTGAATCGGGCGGCGTGATACGTTTTTTTACATGACCTTTACGCGGCATAAAAACTACCTCCCATTAAAAATCTACTTCGGTCTGCGCGCGCCGTAAAGCGAGCGGCTCTGGCGGCGGTTCTCTACGCCGCCGCAGTCGAGCGTACCACGGACAATGTGATAACGCACGCCGGGAAGGTCCTTAACGCGGCCACCGCGGACAAGAACCACTGAATGTTCCTGAAGGTTATGTCCGACTCCCGGTATATAAGCTGTGACTTCGATTCCGTTTGTAAGGCGCACACGGGCTACCTTACGCAGAGCAGAGTTCGGCTTCTTCGGGGTCACGGTGTAAACACGGGTGCAGACTCCGCGGCGCTGCGGGTTCTCCTGAAGTGCGGGAGCGCTCGAGCGATGTCTTTTCTCTTCTCTGCCGTTACGGATAAGCTGGCTGATCGTTGGCAAATAACTTCCTCCTTTCCGATAAAAAGTCTCGTTACTTTTTAAGAATCGCAGCGGCTGCCGTTTTCCTCGGCACGGCGCATGCTCTTCCAAGTTGTTGTGAATCCGCCGCGGTCTCCACGGGGATATTACACTCTTCTGCTGCGAGGAGCACCTTTTCTTTCAGCTTTGCATCCGCATCCGCTGCAAGAAAGATCTTCAGCACCCCGCCCTTTGCGACATTCCTCAGTACGCTGTTGATTCCGGCGCACCGAGCGCTCTGCGCCAATTCATCTAAAGGCACACGAACACCCCCTGTGCACAGTCGCACCTGAATATAATAACAGCGGAGAGCTCTGCTGTCAACAAATGCCGCTCTCCGCTGCTGTTTTTATTGGGTTTTTGTTTTACTTTAATCTACCACTGTGAGCTCCGGCGCTTCTTCTTCGCACGGCTCGGCGGTATTCTCCTCGATTATCTCGACCTTGCGGTGGCGCTCTATACCGGTCCCTGCCGGGATGAGAAGCCCTATTATGACATTCTCCTTAAGCCCCGCAAGCGTGTCTACATCGCCGCGCACAGCGGCTGCCGCCAGCACCTGTGCCGTCTGCTGGAATGAGGCTGCCGACAGGAAGCTGTCTGTCGCAAGCGCCGCTTTGGTTACCCCGTGAACGACCGGGCGCCACTGAGGCTCCTCAAGCAGGCGGCGGACGAAGGTCACCTTCTGCACAAGCGTCTTATACTCGGACGCAGCGGACTTTGAGCGCACCGTAATGCTCTCCGGGGAGAGCGCTGCTATCCGTGTTATGACGTCGTCTGTGATCTCAAGCGGCGCCGCAACCACTGTTTCTCCCTTTTCATCCGTCAGCGGGGCAAGGAGTATCTTGCCCAGGACTCTTTCCTGCAGCAGCAGTTTGATCAGACTTTCCTTCGTTATTATCTTGCCTTCATCACACTGGACTCCGGAGATCTTATCCTCGATGATACCGTTCATCACCGACGCGTCGATGAATTTCGGGATATCCTCGATGATCTCGCCGTCGGCATTGAAAGCAACGGAGATCATCTTGCCGAAGAAATGCTGCAGAAGCACCTGGCGCACGCCTTCGGTTATATCGATGGTCTCCGGATTCTTCCAGAGCTTTATCTGCGCTGTCCCGTGTTTTTTAAGAAGCGCCACCGCCTTGTCGTCAAGCAGTGAATCGGCTTCGATTATAACGGCGCCGTCCGCTTCGACAGGATTTGCGAACCATGACCTGTTTCTGCTGCTTTCCAGCGCATTCATGTCAAAGACGCATATCGGCGCGGGACGGCAGGAAGCTATCGCTGAAAGATCCGCCGGCGAAAGCCGCGTCCCTGCTTTTATCCGCACGGCATTATCCTGTGCGTCGTCTGCCTCAGCTTTTTCCGAAACAGCTTCAAAATCCTCGACGAGTTCAAATCCGTCTATGGAACGCCTGAAATTGGCGTCACCTATGAACACGCGCACAGAACCGGACTTGTTCACGGCAGTGAGTTCCGTAGCCGGGCTTCCGGCCTGCAGGAACGATGATATCTCGCCATCAGAGTACCGGGGCTCGCTGCTGCCGGCGGCATTCGGCGGCATATCCTCTCCGCGGACGTCGGTAACATCGTAATCGCGCAGGAAGGACAGGGATTCGTTCAGCGATATATCGTTCTTCCCGCGTATTTCGGCGACGTTCTCTTCGAGATCCTCTTTCCAGACCAGTTCTCCGGATACAAACGGGCTGTCTCCTTCTTTTACTACGCGTACGCGGTTGACCGGCGCAACTTTGCGCAGTATCGTTTCTATATGCTTATCGTTTATCGAAACGCCCTGTGAACGGTAGACTTCCTGTATCCCGTCGAGAAGATAATGCTGTACCGCTTCCAGTCCTTCGACTTCAAGCAGCTGCTGCGGATCGATATAGCCCTCCGTCAGTATCTGCCCCTTCTTTATATGGGCGCCCTCTTCTATCCCTGACAGCAGGTTCTGGGAAGCAGGGATATTGTAGGAGATACGCTCTTCGCTTCCGTCTTCGGAATCCTTTTCTATGATTATCTTGCGCTTGCCGTCTGTCTCTCGGAGTTCGACTATCGTACCCGTCTCTTCCGCCAGTATCGCTACCTTCTTCGGACGGCGGACTTCAAACAGCTGTTCTATGCGCGGCAGACCCTGCGTGATATCTTCGCCGGTAAACTGGCGTACGCCTCCGGTATGGAAGGTACGCATCGTCAGCTGGGTGCCGGGTTCTCCTATGGACTGAGCGGCAACTACTCCGACGGATTCGCCTATCGCTATCTTCTTGCGCGTCGCAAGGTCGCGGCCGTAGCAGGCCCGGCATATGCCGTGTCTGAGACCGCAGGTAAGCGGGCTGCGGACTTTAACGGACTCAATTTCTCCAGCATCGTACAGAGATTCTATATACTTGGCCTTCTCCGTGCTTATTTCTTCGTTGCGTGAAAGAAGTTCTCCGCCGGTGCGCGGATCCGCGACATCCTCAAGGCTTATGCGTCCCGCAAGTCGTTCGGACATCGGGATGGTGGCCTTGCCGTCCTGCTGAAGCAGAGGACGTATCTCAATGCCTGCGTGAGTGCCGCAGTCTTCTTCCATTACTATAAGATCCTGAGCAACATCTACGAGACGACGCGTCAGATATCCGGATTTTGCCGTGCGCAGCGCGGTGTCGGCAAGCCCCTTTCTTGCTCCGTGAGTGGATATGAAGTACTCAAGCGTATTGAGTCCTTCTTTGAAGTTGGCCACTATAGGATAGCGGATTATGCGCCCTGACGGGTCAGCCATCAGGCCGCGTATGCCGGCCATCTGCGCGACCTGTCCGCGGGAACCGCGTGCTCCGGAGTCGACCATTATCCGCAGCGCGTTGCCCGTTTCAAGGCCGTCCATTATCTTGTCTGCGATGCGGCGTCCCGCATCTGACCAGAGAATATCCTTCTGGCGCATATACTCGTCTTCCGTAAGAATACCCATCTCATACTGGCTTGTAAGATCTTCTTCCTGTACAAGCGTGACGGAAAGTATTTCCTTTTTCTCCGGAGGAACGACGATATCACCGACACCGAGGCTGACTCCGCTTATCGTCGACCAGCGGTAGCCGAGGGATTTTATCGAATCGAGCATCTCCACCATGCCTGTCTGCCCGACTCTGTCATATGCATCGTCAAGCAGCTTGCCCATTTCCTTCTTATTTATAAGTTCATTCTTAAAACGGAAGCTCGGATGCAGAGCACAGTTGAAAAGCACCCGGCCGGGGCATGTTTCGATCCATTTGCCGTCTGCGCTCTCACACTCCCAGTTCGGATCTTTCTTAAGGTATATCTTCGAATTGACATGGACGAGCTCATGATCGAGCGCGGAAAGCACGTCGTCCATATCGCGGAAGTGCAGCCCCTCTCCTTTGCATCCATCCAACATGTTGGTAAGGTAATAGACGCCGAGTATGATGTCCTGAGTCGGCGTGACAACAGGTTTTCCGCTTGCAGGTGACAGCAGGTTGTTGGAAGACAGCATAAGCACCCGCGCCTCTGTCTGTGCTTCAAGCGACAGAGGAACGTGTATCGCCATCTGGTCGCCGTCGAAGTCGGCGTTGAACGCGGTGCATACGAGCGGATGCAGGCGTATCGCCTTACCTTCTATAAGCACCGGCTCAAAAGCCTGTATGCCGAGCCGGTGGAGCGTAGGCGCACGGTTCAGCATGACGGGGTGATCCTTTATTATCCCTTCCAGTATCGCCCATACTTCGTCACGGCCGCGTTCGATAAAGCGGCGGGCGCTCTTTACGTTCGGCGCAAGACCGGTCTCAACGAGCTTGTGCATCACGAACGGCTTGAAAAGCTCAAGGGCCATCTGCTTCGGAACGCCGCACTGGTATATCTTGAGGTGTGGCCCGATAACTATGACAGAGCGTCCTGAGTAGTCCACGCGTTTTCCGAGCAGATTCTGGCGGAAACGCCCCTTCTTGCCCCTCAGAAGGTCGGTCAGGCTCTTAAGGGGCCTGTTGCCGGCGCCGAGCACCGCTTTTCCGCGGCGTCCGTTGTCGATAAGGGCGTCCACTGACTCCTGAAGCATCCTTTTCTCGTTGCGCACTATGATCTCAGGCGCTTTCAGCTCCTGAAGCTTGCGCAGCCTGTTGTTTCTGTTTATCACGCGGCGGTAAAGGTCGTTAAGGTCCGACGTCGCAAAGCGTCCGCCGTCAAGCTGCACCATCGGGCGCAGATCCGGCGGTATAACCGGCAGGACCGACAGCACCATCCATTCCGGGCGCGAGTCGCTCTTGCGGAAGTCCTCCGCCACCTGGAGACGCTTTACGAGCTTGCGTTTTTTCTGCCCGGAGCTTTCGGCTATCTCCTCACGGAGCTCTTCAACGAGCGTATCTATGTCCGTCTGGCAGAGCAGCGAATAAACGCCCTCCGCTCCTATGTCGGCACGGAATCCCTTATCGTACGCGGAGCAGAGCACAGCCTCGCGTTCAAGCACTATATCGCCGCGTTCGAACGGAGAGTCCCCGCCGTCTATTACTATATAGCAGGGATCTTCTATCATATCCACTTCTTCGACGGTCTGCATGCGTTTCGGGAACTTCTGCGACCAGAGATCCTCTTCGCTCTTCGATATGACGTCGTTCTTTTTAAAGGGCAGCGGTGTGACGTTAGTTACTATGTATGCTTCCTGGTTGTTTATCACCGCGCGCCTGAACACAGCGTCAGGAGCATCTTTGAGCCTGGCGTTTTTCTCGCTCTCTGATATTATTTTTGTTTCTGCGGTCTCGCTGCCGTCGTCTTTCGCGCCGTTATCAGCTTCATCGATAATTCTGTATGCGGCCTCAGCTTTGAAAAGGCTGTCACCGTAATCGAACCTTATGCGGGAGAGCTGCTGTGCGGTGATTATATCCCCTTCCTGCACCGGCACTTCATCGGCCTTTACAACGCGGAACGCCTCTTCAGCCTTGAATTTGTCGGGATCATAGAAGCGGTGGATACGCTCTTCGGAGGCCGTCATCAGGTCTCCCTTGCGCACCTTGTCGAATCTGCGGCCGTCGCTGACAGCTTTATAGACTTTTTCGCGGCGGCGCGTAGGAGCGAAGTAAACCACTTTTTCCAGATCTTTTGTGGATGCTCCCAGCAGAAGACTCAGGCGGCTCGGGATACCGCGCAGATACCATATATGCACGACAGGAGCCGCAAGTTCGATATGCCCCATACGCTCACGGCGCACGCGGTTGTCGGTCACTTCGACGCCGCAGCGCTCGCATACGACGCCGCGGAACTTCGGCCCGCTGCGCTTGTATTTGCCGCAGGCGCATTCGTAACTCCTGATCGGTCCGAATATGCGCTCGCAGAAAAGACCGTCCTTCTCGGGACGAAGCGATCTGTAATTTATCGTTTCCGGTTTTTTAACTTCTCCGCTTGAAAGTTCTCTGACTCTTTCCGGAGAAGAGAGTTTCATCCTTACGCCGGCTATCTCATGCGCAACATTAGCCATTAGTACTCATCCCCCTGATCATCGCTCTTCGGCTCGTTCTCAAAGAGATCGTCGTTCAGCACGGCCGCATCCCGCTCTTCATCCGTTTCATGCATTCCGATGGCGCTGTATTCGGCGGAGCTTCCGCCGCTGAAAATGTCGTCTTCGTCCTGCGTTTTGTGCGAAGCGCCGAACTCAGCGTCAAAATTATCGACCGTGGAATCCGGTTTGAATGAAACATGACGCTGTCCTCTGTCGTCATCTTCTTCATTCAGCACCAGCTCTCCGAACGTCCCGTCCGCGTACTTGATCTCAACGTCCAGCGCAAGTCCCTGCAGCTCTTTTATAAGGACGCGGAACGATTCCGGGACGCCCGGTTTTGCGAGGTTCTCACCCTTGACTATGCGTTCATAGGTTTTCAGGCGTCCTATGATATCATCCGACTTGACGGTCAGCATCTCCTGCAGCATATGAGCGGCGCCGTAGCCTTCCAGAGCCCAGACTTCCATTTCTCCGAAACGCTGTCCGCCGAACTGCGTCTTGCCTCCGAGAGGCTGCTGCGTGATCAGGCTGTACGGACCTATCGAACGCGCATGGATCTTGTCGTCGACAAGATGTATAAGTTTCAGCATATACATGACGCCCACCATTACCTTGTTTGCCATAGGCTCACCGGTACGGCCGTCGTATATCGTGATCTTGCAGTCGTCGCGCATGTCCGGATATTTGTTTTCCTGGATCCATTTTATGTCCGGAGCCATGTCTTCGGCAGTCGCGGAGTCGAATACAGGCGTTACGACCTTGTAACCCTTCTGCATCGCGACAAAGCCGAGCATCGTTTCAAGGACCTGCCCCAGGTTCATGCGGCTCGGGACGCCGAGCGGGTTAAGAACGACGTCGACCGGTGTCCCGTCTGAGAGGAACGGCATATCCTCTTCGGCCATAATGCGTGAAACGACACCCTTGTTGCCGTGGCGTCCGGCCATTTTGTCGCCCTCGGTGATCTTGCGGAACTGCGCCACATAGACCTTGACCACTTCGTTTACGCCGGGGCTCATATCTTCGCTGTTCGTCTTGCGGCTCAGTCGCTTTATCTCAACGACGGTGCCGCCTTCCCCATGCGGGACGCGAAGCGATGTATCGCGCACCTCGCGCGCTTTTTCGCCGAATATCGCGCGCAGCAGCCGCTCTTCCGGAGACTGGTCGGATTCTCCCTTGGGAGTCACCTTGCCTACCAGTATGTCTCCGGCCTTTACCTCGGCTCCGACGCGCACGATGCCGTCGTCATCAAGCTGCTTAAGCGCGTCTTCCCCTACGTTGGGGATATCACGCGAGATCTCTTCAGGTCCCAGCTTGGTGTCGCGTGATTCGACCTCATACTCTTCAATATGTATGGATGTATAGAAATCTTCCTTTACGAGACGCTGCGACAGCAGTATAGCGTCTTCAAAGTTGTAGCCTTCCCATGAAACGAAAGCCACAAGGACGTTGCGCCCCAGCGCAAGTTCCCCTTCGTTGCAGGCCTGGCCGTCGCCTATTATCTCGCTTTCGTCGACATGCTGCCCGGTGCGGACTATAGGACGCTGATGAATAACTGTCCCCTGGTTGGAGCGTCTGAACTTGGGCATATTATATTCGTCACGGGAGCCGTCGTCGGCATCTATGACTATACGGTCGGCGTCAACATACGACACCGTGCCTGCTTTGCGCGAGACCACGCAGGAACCGGAGTCTTTCGCGATGCGGTGCTCTATGCCGGTGCCTACGATCGGAGAATCCGGGAAGACCAGCGGGACCGCCTGACGCTGCATGTTGGAACCCATCAGCGCGCGGTTGGCGTCGTCATGCTCGAGGAACGGTATCAGCGCCGTAGAGATGGAAACGATCTGCTTCGGCGATATATCAAGGAAGTCCAGCTCCTTCGGTTCGATCTCTATCGTGTTGTCCTGATGGCGTACGTAGATGCCGCCTGTCGCTGAAGGCAGGACATTGCCCTCGTCGTCCATATTCAGGTCGGCGCGTCCGACGTAGAAATCGTCCTCTTCGTCCGCGGAGAGGTAGACTATCTCATCAGTTACCTTGCCGTCCCTGACCTTGCGGCGCGGACAGACAAGAAAACCGTATTCGTTGATTCTCGCAAAAGAGGCAAGCGACGTAACAAGTCCGATATTCGGGCCTTCAGGCGTTTCTATCGGGCAGACCCTGCCGTAGTGCGTGTGATGAACGTCGCGGGCTTCAAATCCGGCGCGCTCACGCGACAGACCGCCGGGGCCAAGAGCCGAAAGGCGGCGCCTGTGCGTAAGCTCGGCCAGAGGGTTGGTCTGATCCATGAACTGCGAAAGCTGTCCCGAACCGAAGAATTCACGGAGCGCGGCAGAGATCGGGCGCACATTTATGAGATCCTTCGCCATTGCCGACGAAAGGTCCTGCGTTGTCGTCATACGCTCGCGGGCTATGCGCTCCATGCGCAGCAGCCCGATGCGGACCTGATTCTGAAGCAGTTCTCCTACCGCGCGTACGCGGCGGTTGCCGAGATGGTCTATGTCATCCATATGCTCATTGCCGTCGCGCAGGCGAATAAGGCCCTTAATAATAGCCACGATATCGGTTACCGTGAGCAGCCTCTCGCTCTGAGCTATATCAAGATGCAGACGGCGGTTTATCTTGTATCTGCCTACGCGTCCCAGATTATAGCGGCGGGGGTCAAGGAAAAGGCTCTCGAAATATTCGTTGGCGTTCTCCATGCGCGCCGGTTCGTTCGGCTTCAGCTTGCGGAAGATCTCAAGTCTCGCGGTATCGGCGGAGTCGGTCCTGTCTGATTCTATCGTCGCAGCTACCGCAGGATCTGCCTTCCATACGCGGATCTTTGTGCGTCCCTGGTTCCAGAGCTCTTCCATGTGCTCTTTCGTGAGGCGGGTGTTGCGGCGGATGCGTACCGAATCAGAGCCGTCGTTTGCTATTATATCCTCGGCGATAAGCCGGCCTGTGACTTCGTCGTCGATAAGATCGGCCTCTTCCTCCTCCGCGTCAAAGAGCGAAAGGATGTCGTCTGTCGTGGGGACTCCGAACGCACGCAGCATCATCGTCACGGGGATCTTTTTGCGGTTGTCGATCTTAACCGATATAACATTCCCCGGCGCCAGATCAAATTCTATCCATGCGCCCCTGTCCGGTATAAGTTTTGCAAGGAACGACTCCTGCCCGGGGATGCCCAGGTCGGCGCTGTAATATATGCCGGCAGAGCGCGCCAGCTGGTTGACGACCACACGCTCGGTGCCGTTGATTATAAAAGTTCCCCTGCTTGTCATCGCGGGGAAATCTCCGAGATAGATCTCTTCTTCCTTGATTTCGCCGGTCGTTTTGTTGATCAGGCGGATCGTCGCACGAAGCGGTCTCGACCACGTAAGGTCCCTGCTGCGTGCCTCATCCAGGCTGACCTGAACAGGATCGACGTAATATTTTACAAACTCGAGGACAAATTTGCCGTCAAAGCTTTCGATCGGGAATACTTCGTCGAAAAGCTCCTGGAGCCCCTGAGACTCACGGCATTCAGGCTCCCTGTCCGCCTGAAAAAACCACTGGTAGGAGTTGCGCTGCACTTCTACCAGATCCGGCAGTGCGATAAGGTTCTTCTCTTTTCCGAAGACCCTGCGCCGCTCAAACGCTTTGCCCGAAGTTTCTTTTAAGTGCACGGGAGAACCTCCCCAATTGAGAATATGAAAAATGTACAGTCGTACAAATGGACATTATAGCAAAAAAGCGACAACTGTCAATAGACAGACGTCGCCTGTTTTCACTTTCATCGGGATATTCAGATTTGGCGGGATGACCCGCATGCAGTATTATGGACCACAGAACTGAAATTTGTCAAGCACAACAGCAAATCCGCTAAAGCAGAAAGATATAACCTTACAGACCGGGCCGGTCTGTCCGCCAGGCGGCCCCGCCGTTACGCGGATCTCAGCCCTGCTGACCGGCCCCTGCCTCCTTCAGCATCCTTTTGTAGATGGCCGAACAGTAGACCGCGCCCAGCGGGTTATGCGCAAGCACGCGGTCCTTGGCGGCAAGCGGAACGACCGGCGCATGCGA
The DNA here is from genome assembly GCA_016288355.1 of Synergistes sp. Classification (GTDB taxonomy): domain Bacteria; phylum Synergistota; class Synergistia; order Synergistales; family Synergistaceae; genus Synergistes. The sequence continues at coordinate 9,491 of JAEEYY010000094.1, read as the reverse complement.
ATGTTTTATGAAGATCGCGTCGTGCCCGACGCAGAGGCCGAGCAAAAGATTCAGATCGGTCCCCGCACCGTTGAGCACTTCGGCCTGCTCTATCGGGTTGCAGGATATCTTTCCGACTTTATCGCTTTCCATCGCGCCCATCTCGCACTTGGGCACACCGCAGACCTTGCAGTTCACAGATTCGATCTCAAAATAATTTTCCAGTATGCGGGCGGTCTTCGCAGCCTCCTCAGACAGCGCGGCGCAAAAAGAGAGTCCCAGTTTTTTATAGCCCATCTTCTGCGAAAAAAGGATTATCTCCTGTATTCTGTTGATCTCACCGTAATACTCCGCCTCAACCTCCGAGGCAGCGCGCATCATGCGTCTGTCTTCAGCATCGGCGTAGAGCGCCGATGCATCGCATGACGAACATGCGTTTCCTTCACGACAGGGTTTTTCGGTACACAGGTCGCATCTCATTTAATTGTCCTCCGTCTCATACTTTTTCATATCATCAGGCAGCGGCGCTGTAACGGCAAGGCCGCATAGCTCCGCCGGCAGTCCGCCGCAGTCCGGGAAGATCAGTCTTCTTGCGTGAAGCAGCGGGCGCCGCGCACCGCGGCCGCTGCCGTATTTTGCATCACCGACGATCGGGTGGCCGATATACGCCATATGAACGCGCGCCTGGTGCGGGCGTCCGGTTATCAGCTGCAGTTCGACAAGACTTTTCGTGCCGAAGTCCGCAAGACATCTGTAGAGGGTGAGCGCCTCCTGACCGTCTTTGTCAGCCCGCACACGGTTTTCAGCCGTGTCTTTTTTCAGCGGGATATCGACGCGCCCTTCATCATCGGCCGAACCTTCCACGACCGCATGGTATATCTTTTTTATTTTCCGCTCTCTTATAAGCTCTGAGAGAAGGCGCTGGGCAGCTCCGGTGAGAGCTATCATCACAGCTCCTGTGGTGTTTCTGTCAAGACGCTGCACCGGTGCGGGACGGAAATCGGAACGTGTCCAGCCGAGCTCGGAAAGAGCACGGGTGATCACAGAATCCCCTCTCTTTTTATCAGGCTGTACCAAAAGCCCCGCCGGTTTGTTCACTATCCATACAAAACCGTCCCTGTAGAGCGTATCAAGGCCGGTAAAGACCCGGCGCTTTTCCCCGCTTGCCGTCGGCTCGTTTACTTCCCACGGCACATTGAGGATCTGCCCGGAAGAGAGCCTTTCATCCGGTTTCGTTTTTCTGCCGTCAAGCCGCACCGCGCCGGTACGGACTGCCTTCATTATCGCGCCGAGCGGAACGTCGGGCCACTTGGTACGCAGCACACGGTCGACTCTGCGGCCGTCGTTATCTGCCGTTATTCTGAATTCCGTTCCCATTTACTTCTTCCAGAAGCGGCGCTGTGCCGAGTTGTTCCACGGAGAGATAGGCTGTTCGTCGGTCAGGTTTTTTACGGCGTCCTTCCAGCAGAATATCTTGAAATCAAGCTCATCGGCGGCAGATACCACAAGCGCCTCGGGCGTCGCCGGCACCACCGGCGAACCGTATTCACGCATGCCGTGGTGCGAGAGGATAATATGTCCGAGGTGCATTTTTGTCTTTTCATCAAGTTCGTATCTTTCCGTCAGTTCACAAAACCGCATATAGCCCTGTGCTACGTGATCCAGCAGAGCCCCCGCCACGGTCATGTTGGGCACTGTGGTCATTCGGTACGCATCAAGTTTTCCTATATCGTGCAGCAAAGCTCCTGCCACCACGATATCCGTGTCTATGTCGTAACCTGAAATGATCATTTCCTGAGCCATAGACTTAGCGCAGGCCGCCACCGAAACTGTATGTTCAAGCAGCCCGCTGGCATATGCGTGATGATGGCTTACGGCCGCCGGCCACTCGCAGAATCTGTGAAGAAACTCTCCTGTGAATACTTTCCTGATAAAATCGCCCGCGGCTCCTCCGCAGCCTTCTGCAAGAGCAGAAAGACGGGCGGTCAGCACATCCATCGGGACAGGTGAATGAGGCAGGTAGGCTGACGGAGGGAACTTCTCCTGGTTGAGCAGCGTTATCTTGCCGAAGCTGTACTGAAGCTGTCCGCGGAAGTCCGACACCTTTCCGTTCACGCCTATCGTCATGCCGGCAAGGGCTGGTATCTTTTCCGGCGCCAGATGATCGTCCGCGCTGAGCGGCTGTTCCGTCGATTTATCGAGCCACTGGGCGTCAGACCACACCTTGGCCTCAAGCGTGCCGAAAGAATCAGCCGCAGTCACATCGTAATATGCCTTGCCGTTTTTATCGCTTTTCTGCACTATGGAACTTACCACAAAAAAAGCCTTGAATACGCTGCCTGCCGGCAGTCTGCGTATTTCCTGGCTGTTGATTATAACGTTGTCCGCCATGCAAAACTTCCTTCCGTAACAGCAGTTCTCCTGCGAGTTTATAAAATATGATACCATCTTTTCTATCTTTGCCGCCAGATTAACTAAGCCGGCATATGCTGTATTTTGCGCACCGCGCCTGAGGCTGCCAAAAATATTGTGTCCGCGCACAAATTTTTATGCAAACGTGTATAATAGACGATAAGCATTCCATATGGAGGGATTGTTATGAGCACATTAAACTGGGACGCAAGATTCTCTGACATAGCACTGAACGTGAAGCCGTCGCCTATCCGCGCGCTTCTGAAGTACACAAAAACACCCGGAGTGATCTCCTTCGCCGGCGGCAACCCTGACCCCGCGGTATTCCCGGTAGCAGAGTTCTCCGAGGCGGCAGGCATACTGACAAAAGACGGAAAGAACGTCCTGCAGTACGGCGCCACTCAGGGCTACGACCCTCTCAAACAGTACATATCCAAATGGATGGCCCCGCGCATGGGACGCGAGACCAAGCCGGACGAGATGCTGATAACGACCGGTTCGCAGGAAGGCATGGATCTTCTCTGCTCGGTGCTGCTGAACGACGGTGACACGATTATCGTCGAAGGGCCGACCTACCCCGGTGCGCTGCATGCGATGCGCAACCGCGGGGCAAGATTCCTTTCGGTGCCGTGCGACAAAGACGGCCTCTGCGTCGACCTTCTGCCCGGCGTCATCGAACAGGGGCGCAAAGACGGGCATAAGATCAAGTTCATCTATACGATCGTAAACTTCCAGAACCCGTCCGGCGCAACACTTTCAGCCGACCGCCGCGCAAAGCTGCTTGAGATCGCCGAGAAGTATGACCTTATCATCTTCGAAGACGACCCCTACGGACATCTGCGCTACAACGGCGAGCACGTGCCGACGATATTCTCGATGGACAAGCAGGGACGCGTAGTGTACGCCTGCTCCTTCTCAAAGATACTGGCGCCGGGGACACGCGTTGCATGGATAGTCGGAGCAGCCGATCTCATTCAGAAGATGGTCATGATCAAACAGGGAACGAACCTCTGCACCAGCGTCGTAGCTCAGGCTCTCGTGTACGAATACTGCCGCCTCGGGCATCTTGACGGCTTCCTGCCCAAGATCATAGCCCACTATGCGAAAAAGCGCGACGCGATGGACCAGGCGTTCAAAAAGCATCTTCCGTCGAATACGGTCTATCATACTCCCGAGGGCGGCTTCTTCTTCTGGCTGCAGGTCCCGGGCGTTGATTCAACGAAGCACTTCATGAAAGCGATAGAATAGGGCGTTGCGTTCGTCACCTGACCTTCATTCTGCCCCGAAGCAGGCAAGGGGACTGATTATATGCGCACATGCTTCACCTTCTGCCAGCCGGAAGAGATCGAAGAAGGCGCAAAGAGACTTGCCGCTGCGATCAAAGAGCTGTAAAGAAACATATCAGAAAGATTTAATCTCAAAGAGAGGCCGCGCAGGCGCGCCTCTCTTTTTTATGCGGTCCGTCTGCGCAGATGCGGCGGACTTACTGAAGACAGCAGATGATCTTTCGATTTTTAATTATGCCGGGGATATATTATAATCGCAGGATAAAACGACATAGACGGGGCAGCGGCGTGAAAAATGGAAAAACAGCTACAGCATGAAGGACAAACCGAAAACCGTGCGGCAATGGACGAAGATATCATAGCGGCGGCCGCTACAGCGTGGGGGTACGGGGGCATCGCGATAGTCAGGCTCTCCGGCAGAGGGTGCACAGCCGCAGCTGATGCGCTGTATCTGTCAAAGGGCGGCAAAAAACTGTCGGAAGTGCCTGCGCGCTATATGTCGCTCGGCTCGCTGCGGACGCGGGACGGAGAAACGTTCGACGAGGTATTGGCGGTTCGTTTTGAACCCGGGAAAAGCTATACCGGCGAAGAAGCGGCAGAAATACACTGCCACGGCGGACTTGCCGCAGCAGGGCGCTGCATCGCGGAGCTGTGCGCACACGGGGTCAGACTCGCTGCTCCGGGAGAATTTACACGGCGTGCCTTCGTGAACGGCAGGATAGACCTGACACAGGCCGAAGCCGTAGCCGGGATAATAAAAGCCCGCAGCGACGAGGCGCTGGCAGCGTCCGCACGCACGCTGCAGGGCGAACTGACAGGCGAGATAAAAAAACTTATGGCAGGCTTCACTGAACTTGCAGCTGCACTTGAGGTTGACCTGGACTTCCCTGAGGAGGGAGAAGGCTTTATATCCGATGAAGAATGCATTTCAAAACTGCGCGCGCTGTCGGAGGAAAGCGAAAGACTCTGCTCACGCTGCCGCTGCGGCATACTGCTCCGCGACGGGCTGCGCGTCGCAATAACAGGCACGCCTAACGTAGGCAAATCCTCGCTGCTGAACGCGCTGCTGGAACGTGACAGGGCAATAGTGGCAGCATCTCCGGGGACAACGCGCGACAGTATAGAAGAAACTTTCATATGCGGCGGCCTGCCGGTACGGATAATCGATACCGCAGGCATCCGCGACACAGACGACGAGATAGAGGCGATAGGGGTCAGCCGTTCTCTCAGGTCGATAGAAGAAGCCGATATCGTGCTGCGCGTCTTAGACGGGGCGAAAAATGCGGAAACAGCCGCGATGCCGCATGTTGAAAAGCCGCAGATCGTTGTGCTGAACAAGAGCGACCTCCCGTGCAGAACATCCGTTAAAGAAGCGGAAGCTCTCTTCCCCGGTTCTCCCGTGCTCCCTGTATCCGCAAAAGACGGAAGCGGCATAGACGAGCTGAAGGAACTTATACTCAGGACCGCTGCGTCCGGGGCTGACGTTTCACGTGGCTATTCGGTCTCCGCAAGACAGTTTGAATGCATTTCACACGCAAAGGAAGCGGCGGACGCGGCGCTTGCCGCAATAGCCGCAGGTGCCGGAGACGACGCCGTGCTCTCCTGCATATCGGAAGGCAGGGCGCAGCTTGCGGCAATGCTCGGCGCAGACGCCGGAGAAGAGCTGCTTGATAAGATTTTCGGAGATTTCTGCGTAGGCAAGTAGGAAGCGCCGCACCGTATCAGACTGGGAAATTTGTGATCATTAGATACTCCGCGGCTCGCTCATTCCTGCTCTTTACATTGTATGTATAGCGGCTGCCGAAGGATCGGATATTGAAGCCCCTGTCATAATAAAGCTCCTGTATAAATCCGGTCTTTTCTATAACAAGCATGATCTGAGCGCTCGTTTTTTCAAGCAGCGACGCCAGACGTCTCTGATCGCTCCTGTCGAAGCTCCGTCCTTCGTAATCGGAAAAATCACTGTCGTAAGGGGGGTCAAGGAATATAAAATCGCGCTTCCCCGGCTTTACCTTGTCAAGAAATCTTTCAAAATCACAGCATGATAAATCCGCAGAGCCCAAAAGCGCGGCCGCCTTTTCGCTGAACATGCTCTCTATCTTCGAACCGAGCCTCTTTGTGTTATACGATATCCCTCCATACGGGATATTGAAAGCACCGCCGGAATTGTAACGAAACATCGAGCCGTAGCAGTATTCCCGGATAAAGTAAAAGTTGGCCGCCCGATACTGCGGCGCAAGGGCGCTATCCTGACCGGAAGCGATCAGGTTGTAAATGTCTCTGAAATATTTATAAAAACCGCTCATAAAGCCGGCGATCAGACTCTTTTTTATATCCTTCTCGGGGAAAAGCTTCTTTGCGTTGTAGGAAGCTATGCGTTTTATTTTGTTGTGCGCAGACGAAGAAAGCGCTGCTGCAAATGCTTTTTCGTCAAGTATTATGCCGGATCCAGGGTCACTGAGCAATCTGCCGCAAAGCGGCAGGACAAAAGAGGAAAGCTCTGACCTCAGATCTTCTTCGTCGATGTCATGTACAAAAAATCTGCCGTACAGCGACCGTATGTCACCGTAATAATTGCCGCACAGTTCATACAGAAGCGAAAAACATCTGTCATAGCAAAGAAGCAGGCTGCGGAACAACGGATCGCGCTCTCTTACCAGACCGTAAAAATCCATAAGCAGCGGGGAGATATCGTTTATAGCGGATCTTTGCGGTTCCAGATAAAAGAAGAGCGCGCCGCCGCCGAAAAAAGGCTCTATATATCTGTCGAAGTCCGGAATAAAGTCCTTTATGCTGCCTATCTCCCCGGACTTTCCGCCCGGCCATTTTATAAACGGTCTCATATGCAATCACCGGAAACGAATAAAGTACAGTGCTTCCGCGGCATGCGCAGGAAGCACTGTAAAACATGCGGGCAGCGGCGGCATTATTTTGCCTGCCCGGCCGGTCTGCTCCGGCATATCAGTATGCTTTTGCGAATATAGCTTTTCTCGCACCCTCTTTGCCGGTATAGAAGCATCTGCCGCGCTCATCCTCACTGTCAAATGGGTAGCAGCGCGGAGTAGCGCCTGTAGCTTCTTTTATCGCCTTTTCGTCTTCCTTTGAACCGCCGAAGAACGTTTCTATAAAGCCGCCTTCCTTTTCGAGGATATCCTTGAACTCCTCGAAGTTGTCGGCTTTGTGCGTATTTGCCCTGCGGAACGCAAGCGCGCGGTCAAAGAGATTTTTCTGTATCTCTTCAAGCAGCGCGGGAACCGCAGCAGCTGCGTCATCCCATGCTATATCGATCTTTTCTCCGGTATCGCGGCGTACCGCGCGCAGCTTTTGCGCAGCGAACTCCTTCTCACCAAGCTCAAGGCGGAGCGGCACTCCTCTCTGCAGATGGCAGAAGAATCTGTCGCCGGGACGCATATGGAAGTTTTTGTCGATAGTGACATAACGGCCGCCGAGGGCGGAGCAAAGCGAAGCTTTTATCGCTTCCGCCTTTGGCATCAGTTCGCCGTCAAGCTTTTCCGCGCTCGTCGATATCGGCACGATAACGGCCTTGACCGGAGCAATGCGCGGAGGCAGTACGAGTCCGTCATTATCGGAGTGCGTCATGATGATAGCCCCGATAAGTCGGGTGGAAACACCCCAGCTCGTGGTGTACGCGTACTGCATCGAGCCGTCTTTGTCCTGGAACTGAATCTCGAAAGCTTTGGCGAAGTTCTGTCCGAGGAAGTGACTCGTGCCTGCCTGCAGCGCTTTTTTGTCGCTCATCATGGTCTCGCAGGTATAGGTGTTGTCGGCGCCGGGGAAACGCTCTCCTTCGGTCTTTTCACCTTTTATTACCGGAAGGGCAAGATAGTCGGTCATGACCTGGCGATAGACCTCCAGCATCCGCAGAGTCTCCTCCACAGCCTCCTCTTTGGTGGCATGTGCTGTATGCCCTTCCTGCCAGAGGAACTCCGATGTGCGCAGGAAAAGGCGTGGGCGCTTCTCCCAGCGCATAACGTTGCACCACTGGTTTATCAGTATCGGAAGATCCCTCCACGACTGGACCCATTTGCTGTACATATGGCCTATTACCGTTTCGGATGTCGGACGTACTATCAAAGGTTCTTCAAGCTCTTCTCCGCCTGCGTGGGTCACTACGGCGCACTCTGGCGCGAAGCCTTCCACATGTTCAGCCTCTTTGGAAAGGAAGGACTGCGGGATAAGGAGCGGGAAGGCCGCATTGACATGCCCGGTCTCCTTGAAGGCGTCGTCAAAATACTTCTGCACCATCTCCCATACCGCGTATCCGGTAGGACGCACGACCATGCAGCCGCGCACCGGCGCGTAGTCCGCCATCTCTGCTGCGCGGATAACGTCAAGATACCACTGGGAATAATCCTTCTCTCGAGCTGTGATGTTCTTTGCCATTTATATTCCTCCGTCGCCGTTTTCGCTTTTCATTTCATTTAATGTTGCGTTGTATTTTACCACTCTTTTTGTATTTTTTGCGAACATCGCATAACGCCGCACGGGAATAAAGAAGGTGCATATCCGCAGAATGCGGGCCGGCTTGACTTTTTATTAAATTAGCGTATTCTATTAATATATTCTTAAGTTAAAGTTTTAAATCATAATTAGGAGGGAAGAGCATGTCGAATAAGTGGAAAGATGAATTTACAGATCAGCTTTGCGACGCGATAGTTGCGATAAGCAGCAGAGACGAAGCATACCGTTTCCTGGAAGACGTGGCAACGTTCTCTGAGATCAAAGCATTTTCGCAGAGACTTCAGGTCGCAAGCCTGCTTATAAAAGGGCTTTCCTACCCGCAGATCGTACAGGCGACCGGCGCCTCCACCGCGACGATCAGCCGGGTCAAAAAATGCGTCGAATACGGTTCGGACGGATATCGCGACGTGCTGGGCAAACTGAATGACAAAGAAGCGCGTCAGGAAAACGGAACAAAGAAGAAAAAATAACTCCTGACGAAAGCTTACCCATGACAGAACCGACATCTCAGGATACCGGAACAAAAGATAAAAAGATATTCGTGCCCTTTGTGCCGCGGGATATCTCCGGGCTTCTGCCGCTGCTTTCCGACGGAGAAGTCTTTATCACCGAAAAGGCAGAAAACGATTTTACGGCAGATGACGGAACTCCGTTCAGATGCGCAGGAAGATGCGTGACCGCGTCATTTGCGCTGGATTCGATCGCTCCGGCTGTGATCGAATGCGTTGAAGCCCTGGGAGCGATAGACCGGCTCATATTTGCGCCGGAGCTCACGACCGGCGGCAAACTGCTGCTTGACCTTTCCTGTGATGAACTTAAGGAGCATACGGACGCCGTAAACGGCTTCTTTGCCCTCTGCAGCTGTTCCGTGCCCTATATGCTCGGAAGAGATGAGCCTGAGATAATGATCGTACTGCCGCAGGAGGAAGACAACTGCATATCCCGCATATACCGCGCCGCTATGAAAGCGGCGGCAGAATCGATAGGCGAAGAACTATCCGGCTGCGGCGTTAGAGTCAGATCTATCGAGATCTCCGGCTCTTAATATAATGGCATAGGCGGCAAGATCGTCTATCGGTCTAGGTGGAGTGCGCAGTGACAGGGGGATAAGCCTGAGAAGCCCGCGCGGAGGGTGCAGCTTCCAGTATATGTTTCTTGCTTCGAGCGTCGTTCCGTATTCGTCGGCTCTCTCGCAGCTTACCGGTAATCCGTACTGAAGATCCTTATAAGACGTACCTGTCCCGATGTAGACCTTATCCGCGGCGCGCCCCAGGATATTTTCAATACTTCCCTCTCTTCCCCATTCTTCAAGCAGCTTCCAGTCTCCGCTTT
>JAEEYY010000093.1 GCA_016288355.1 Synergistes sp. | reverse complement strand
TATCCGTATATGGACATGAAATAATCGTTTTTGCCAAAAATAGTGTTAAAAAGTCCGGGAAGAAACACTCTTGCCAGCAATGTTACGGCGGCGCAGCAAATGTAAGCGAAAAACAGCCGTCCTTTGCCTTTGCATATAACAGGCTCTCCACTGTACTCTCCGGCGTCATATTTTTTGAAGTAAACGGCTGTCACATAGAGCGTCGCAAACCACAAAAGAGTCCGTCCTCCAACTACGTTGTAAGGATCAGCATATACCAGAATGCCTGGAACGGCGCAGAACATGAAGAGCATCACCGCTATGCAGGCTTTATGCTGCGCCTGCGACATTTTCGACAGGCCGAAATTGAGAAACGGCGAAAAGAGATACATCGCGATATAGATGCTCATGAGCCAGAAGCGCCCGGTGGAAACGGGCATGAAGGAAAGAAGCGCAAGCATAGGTCCGGGAGATGATCTCCCCGCATAGGAAAGACCGAAATATATAAGCGCCGAGTAAACGAAGGTCTGGACAATCAGTTCCGCGGCCTTGAGCGCGGAGAATGACTCGTCGTACAGACAGTAAGCACTTGCCATTATAAAACAGTTTACGGAGACGATGCACAGATACTAGAGAATATATACCACAAGCCACGGGAGCGACCTGGGGGCGGCCCCCTGCAGCACGCCCCCGAAGGAGAGCATCGAGGTCACGATAAACATCACTATCGAGATGATCTTTACCAGAGCCGCGTTTGCGTCTCTGTCTGCGGGAACTGAGGTCATAATGTCCCCTCTCTCTGAGGTCTTCATGATACATGGCAGCAGGGGGCGCTGGAACTAATGCGCCCCTGCGTTTATCAGCAGTTTTCCGTCGTGAAGTTGACGTCGCTGTCCTTAAGAAGAGGAGCCTTTCTGTCCTTTTCGGAGAGAGTGGGCTCAGCAAGTCCCAGCCAGTCCACAGCTATCTGCGGGTCGTTCCAGGCTACCGAACGGTCTTCCTGCGGGCAATAGAAGTCGTCTACCTTATACTGCAGCTCGCAGTTTTCCGAAAGCGTCATAAAAGCATGTCCGAAGCCCTTCGGTATCCAAAGCTGTCTGCGGTTCTCCTCGGAAAGCTCGACCGCGACCCATTTCGTGTAATACTTTGAGCCTTTGCGCAGATCCACCGCGACGTCCAGGATGCGCCCCCTCGTGCAGCGCACTAATTTCGTCTGGGAGTGCGGGAAACGCTGGAAATGTATGCCGCGCAGGATGCCTTTTTCTCTTGAAAGGCTGTGCCCGTCCTGGACGAAATCAGCCTTCAGGCCAAGTTCGGCAAGGGTGCGCTTTGAATAGGACTCGCAGTAGTAGCCGCGGCTGTCTTCGAAATATCTGGGTTCAAGAAGAAAAACTCCCGGGACCTCAAGCTCTGTGATCTTCATTACGGAATATCCCCTTTTTACTTTTCGTTGGCGGTCGTGAGAAGATACTCGGCATAGTCTGTTTTGCCAAGCTCTTTCGCCATTGCCTTAAGCATATCCGCGTCGATGAACTTCATCCTGTAGGCGATCTCCTCAAGGCAGGCGACATAATAGCCCTGTCTCGACTGTACGGCTTCAACAAACTGGGCGGCTTTGAGCATACCCTTTGGAGAGCCGGTGTCGAGCCATGCCATACCGCGCCCCAAGAGCTCGACCTTCAGTTCCCCCATATCCTTGTAAACGTTGTTTACGGAGGTTATTTCTATCTCGCCTCTTGCCGAAGGCTTTACGTTTTTCGCTATCTCTATGACCCTGTTGTCATAGAAATAAAGTCCCGGCACAGCGTAATTGGATTTTGGCTCAGCCGGCTTTTCCTCTATGGAGAGGACTCTGTTCTCTGCGTCAAATTCGACTACCCCGAACTCTCTGGGGTTCTTTACCGGATATCCGAATATCGTGGCGCCGTTTTTGCGCGCCGTGGCTCTCTTTAAGATATCCGAAAGCTTCTGCCCGTAGAAGATATTGTCCCCGAGGATAAGGCATACATTGTCGCTTCCGATGAATCCCTCGCCGAGGATAAATGCGTCGGCAAGTCCGCGCGGCTGGTCCTGCACGGCGTAGCTGAACTTAACGCCGAAGCGGCTTCCGTCGCCGAGCAGCTTTTCATACTGCGGCAGGTCGTCGGGAGTTGATATAAGCAGAATATCCCTGATGCCGGCAAGCATAAGCACCGAAAGGGGATAATAGACCATAGGCTTGTCGTATATCGGAAGCAGCTGCTTTGATACGGATCTGGTTATCGGATAGAGACGCGTCCCCTTTCCGCCTGCCAATACTATTCCCTTCATGGTAAAGATCTCCTCCTCGCAGTCAAAAGAAGTTGAAAAACAGGCTGTTTGCTGTGCTCCTACTTCGCAAGAAATTCCTTTATGCAGTCGGTGACCGTCTTCACATCGTCATATGTGAGACGCATGTGCATCGGCAGAGAGAGCAGGTGGTCGCTCGCATATGCGGCATTCGGGCAGGTGCCTGCGGCGTAGGCGTACATACGGTACTGCGTGTTGTCGACATAATGCACGCCAGGATATATCTCATGCTGGTTGAGATACATCATCAGTCCGTCTCTGTCGTCTATCATTATCTGATAGAGATGCCGTGCCGATTCGCAGCCTTCCGGGACCGTGATGAATCTTACCTTGTCTCCGCACGGGGCCAGCATCTGTTCGTACCATGACGCAAGCTGACGTCTGTAAGCATTGTCCCTGTCAAGATGCGGCAGCTGCGCGAGTCCTATCGCAGCGACTACGGAATTTCCATGGTATTTGTTGCCGACGTATTCGACGTCGTAGCGCCATTTGTAGTTGCCGCCGGTAGAGCGTGAATAGGTATCCTTGTTTATTCCGAGCCACGCCTTTCTGCGCGCTATCTTATCGAATTCGGCGTTTTTGAAGCAGAGCATGCCGCTGTCGGCAGTGGGAAGGTTTTTGACGGCCTGGAAGGAATAGGTAACAGATTCCGCTTCTTTACCGGGGATCTCGCCGTGCAGGCGCGTGCCGGCCATATGAGCTGCGTCGAGTATCAGCTTGAGATCGTGCTCTTTGCATATTTTCACTATCTCT
>JAEEYY010000092.1 GCA_016288355.1 Synergistes sp. | reverse complement strand
GTGCATACTTTGTCTACAGTCTTCCCCTTGCCGTGACATGTGGGACAGGCGGCCGTCTGACGCATCTGTCCGAACGGAGTATTCACGACCTGTGTGACCTGGCCGCTTCCGTGGCATGTCTGGCACACGCTCACATTGCTGCCTGGTTCCGCCCCGCTGCCATTGCAGTGACGGCAGGTGTCAAGCCGCGGAATCTCCAGCTTGCGCTTCACTCCGCGGTACGCCTCTTCGAGCGTGAGCCGGACCGCGGCTTCGAGATCAGCCCCTCTGCGCGGTGCGTTCGGGTTGGCGGAACGTCTGCGCGAACCTCCGAAACCTCCGAAAAGATCCCCGAAAAGATCTCCGATATCCTCCTGTGTGAATGTCTGTCCGCCGAAACCTCCGAAACCGTCAGGAGGCACGTCCCCGACATAGCCGAACTGGTCGTACTGCGCACGCTTCTGCGGGTCGCTCAGAACTTCATGCGCTTCGTTTATCTCCTTGTATTTGGCTTCCGCCTCTTTATTTCCCGGGTTGGCGTCCGGATGATATTTGCGGGTCAGAGTGCGGTAGGCCTTTTTTATCTCGTCAGCCGATGCTTCCCGGCCAACGCCCAATATTTCGTAATAATCCTTTTTACCGGGAGCAGCCATCAGCGCCTCACCTCTCAATACAAATCGCGCGCTGCCGCCAACCTTTTTTCAAGACTATGCGGCAGCCCTTTTACAGATGTGGATTATACAACCGGACGGCTGTTTGTCAAGATTAGTTAAAATCATGGCCGCAGCCGCCGCAGGCTGTGCCGCAGTTCATTTATGCGGCACAGCACAGCGCTCATTCTGCTGTATTATTTGTTGTCTTCCTCGTGAAACTCGGCGTCTACCGTTTCGCTGTCGCCGGCGCTTTCGTTAGGCTGCTGGGCTCCGGGCTGCTGCGCTCCGGCTCCGGCCTTCTGCGCCGCCTGCGCGAGCACGCCCATCATATCCATCAGTTTCTTTGTCGCGTCCTTGATAGCGGCGGCGTCTTCCCCGTTCATCATTTCACGCAGTTTGGCTATCTGTTCGTTGGCCTGGGCCTGCGCCGAAGGTTCGGCCGTGCCGGCTTCCCTGATGAGCTTTTCCGACTGGTAGATAACGGATTCCGCCTCGTTGCGCGCTTCGATCAGCTCTTTGCGCTTCTTGTCCGCGCTTTCGTTGACCTCGGCGTCGCGGCGCATCTTTTCGATCTCTTCATCGCTCAGGCGCGAAGACTGTATCGTGATATGCTGCTCCTTGGCGGTGGCCTTGTCCTTTGCGGTGACGTTCACTATGCCGTTGGCGTCGATATCAAACGTTACCTCTATCTGCGGTATGCCGCGCGGAGCGGGCTTTATGCCGTCAAGGATAAAGCGGCCCAGGGTAACGTTGTCGCCCGCCATCGCGCGTTCGCCCTGCAGCACATGTATCTCGACCTGCGGCTGGTTGTCGGCAGCCGTCGTGAATACCTGGCTCTTGGAGACCGGTATCGCGGTATTCTTGTCGATTATCTTTGTGAACACTCCGCCGAGAGTCTCAAGACCGAGGGAGAGCGGCGTCACGTCGACCAGGACTATGCCCTGCTGTTCGCCGGCAAGGATAGCGCCCTGGAGCGCAGCGCCCATAGCGACGCATTCATCCGGGTTGATTCCCTTTGTAGGCTCTTTGCCCATGATCTCCTGCACGAGCTTCTGTACCATCGGCATACGCGTAGATCCGCCGACCAGCAGGATCTTGTGTATATCGGCCGGAGTGAGCCCAGCGTCCTTCATCGCCGTTTTCACCGGAGCTACGGTCTTTTCAAGCAGTGCACGCGTAAGATCTTCGAATCTGGCGCGGGTCAGCTTCAGTTCAAGGTGCTTGGGGCCGTTGGCGTCGGCCGTGATGAACGGAAGCGATATTGTGGTCTCCTGCATCGACGAAAGCTCTATCTTGGCTTTTTCGGCAGCTTCACGCAGACGCTGCGAAGCCATCTTGTCCTTCAGCAGATCTATGCCGTCGCTCTTTTTGAATTCAGATGCGAGCCATTTGACTATCTCGTTGTCCCAGTCGTCGCCGCCGAGCAGGTTGTCCCCGGCAGTCGAGAGGACTTCGAAAACGCCTTCCCCTACGTCAAGGATCGAAACGTCGAACGTACCGCCGCCCAGGTCGTAGACCATTATCTTATGGTCGCTCTTTTCCATGTTGACGCCGTATGCAAGACATGCCGCGGTAGGCTCGTTGATGATGCGCTTTACATTGAGCCCCGCAATCGTTCCTGCATCCTTGGTGGCCTGACGCTGCGCGTCGGTAAAGTATGCCGGACAGGTGATGACCGCGTCTGTTACGGGAGTGCCCAGATATTCCTCAGCGTCTTTCTTGAGCTTCTGAAGGATCATTGCCGATATCTGCTGCGGCGTGTAGGGTTTGCCGTCTATCGTCACGGTCTTGTCGCTGCCCATTGAGCGCTTTATCGAAATGACTGTACGGTCCGGGTTTACTATCGCCTGGCGCTTGGCCAGCTGCCCTACCAGTATCTCGCCGTCTTTCGTAAAAGCGACTACTGACGGAGTTGTGCGCTGTCCTTCGGGATTCGGTATTACCGTTACATTGTCCCCTTCTTTAACGGATACGCAGCTGTTGGTCGTTCCGAGGTCTATTCCTATTGTTTTTCCCATGATTCATTCCACCTTCTGTTAGTTTATATAATTTTACGTGCGGCAGAACCGCCCGCCTGTTTCCATAACATCAGCCGCCGTATTTTCCCACGCGCACCTGCGGCGCCTTCAGTACGCGTCCCGCGAGCTTGTAGCCGCGGCACAAAGCCCCTGTTATATGTCCGTCGAGTTCCTCGTCCTCCACCGGCTCCATCGAAACGGCTTCGTGAACAGCCGGGTCGAACGCTCCTTCGGTCGGTATAAACTCGAGTCCGAGCCTGCAGAGGCCGGTCTCAAACTGTTTGATCACCATATCCATGCCCTTTGACAGGCTGCTTTCTTTGTCTGTCACGGCGGCCGCTATCCTCTCGAGGTTCTCGAAGACAGGTATCATCTCTCTGACAGCCTGCTCGGACGCGAGCTTGGCGTTGCTTTCGCGGTCTCTTTCCATCCTTGTGCGCAGATTGAAGTAATCTGCCCTGCCGCGGGCCACTTCTTCCTTAAGTTTCCGGATCTCTTCTTTTAATTCCTCGCAGCAGCCGTCATCCCCTTCGACAGGGACAGCCGTTTCTTCGGTTCCCTCCGCCTGCAGTTCTTCTGCTTCATTATCAGGCTTTTTCTGCTCGTCCATCTCTACTCTCCTCTTTCGCCCTGATCTGAGTCAAGCTTCCGCAGTACTCCGTCTATTGCAGAAATTGCTTTTTCGTAATCCATCCTTTCGGGGCCTATCACCCCGACCACGGCTTTCTGGCCGCCTGCTTCACCGGTCGCCGCTACCAGAGCCGAGCTTTCCATGCCGGCAACGCCATTCTCGCTGCCGATCATGACGTTCATCTCATTCATTGAGCAGCGATTTACAAGAGCTGTCAGGCTGCTTTCCTCTTCCAGGAAGGAACAGAGGGCCTGGATCCTGCCCAGATCCTGAAAATCCTGCAGCTTCATTATCCCGCTCAGCGACCCTGTGAATATTTTGGTAACCGGCGCGCAGAGCATACCGTCTATTGCCTCAAGCGCGCGGCTGTACGCGTCGCGGCGGCTGTTCAGCTCTTCCGTGATGGAATTCTTCAGCGATGTCTTTATCTCGCTCCACGGATGTCCGGAGTAGCGGTTCAGGGTCGCCGCAAGCTCGTCAAGCTCCTCCTGCTTCATATCGGCGGTAACGTCGATGAACTTCTGGTGCACGAGCCCTCCCTGAAGCACGATCAGAAGCAGGATGCGTCTTTCGCCCAGACGGACGAAGCTCACATGCTGGAAACGAACTGTATCGAGCGGCGTTATCGCGGCGATCCCGACATAATCGGATACGCGGCTCAGCATGTCGGACGCCATCTCAAGCATCTTTCCGAGCCCCTGTCGCTGTTCCATCATCTTCTGCAGCAGCTTCACCGACGGTTCGGCGCTGCTCATGCGCTGAAGCACAGAATCGGCATAGAGCCTGTATCCCTGGGTCGTAGGGATACGTCCGGAAGATGCATGGGTCTGTGTAAGGAAACCCATATCCTCAAGATCGGACATTTCGTTTCTGATCGTGGCGGAGCTGCGGCCGGTCAGATAACGGCGGGATACCGTCCGCGACCCTACAGTCTCACCGCTCTTGATATATTCGTATACCACAGAGAGAACGACTTCAAGCTGTCTTTCCGTTATCATTCCGCATCACCGCATCTCGTCGGACCTATTTGTTAGCACTCATCGCCTTCGAGTGCCAACACCTCAACGACATGTAAATAATAATCGTCATAATGGCTTTTGTCAATACAGGTCAAAAAAATTTTTTGTAAATATTCTCTATAAAAAATCTGCGTGACCTTTATGACGTCAGGCTTATGCTCCCTGTTTGATGTATAATAAGAAGATGTACTGCGGTTGCCGCGCCTCCAAACTTTTCACCGGACGCAGCGCCGTATTCGGGAGTGATAGCTTTGGACAAGGACAAAACATATATATATCTTATCCGGCACGGAGAGTGCGCAGGCAACAAAGAAAGGCGCATACGCGGTTGCATAGACTTCCCGCTGAACGAGAACGGCCTGCTTCAGGCGCGTGCGCTTGCGTCAGCGCTTAAGGACAAAGGCATAGAATATATATACTCAAGCCCTCTTTCTCGCGCTGCCACCACTGCAAAGATACTGGGGGACGCTATCGGCATCCCTTATGAGACACGCGATGGTTTCTGCAACATCCACATCGGGATCTGGGAAAACAGAATCAAGGCGGAACTCGCGGTCGAACAGCCTGAGATGTGGAATACATGGCTCAACCAGCCGGAGGAATGGAAGATAGAAGGAGCGGAGACGCTTGATCAGGTACGCGACAGGGCGCTTGCGGACCTCAACAGCATAATTGAGGAGCACCGCGGCAGCACCATCGCGCTGATAGCGCACAGAGGAGTGCTGAAACCGCTTATCGGCGGCGCGCTCGGCATCCGCCGCCCGTCGTACTGGCGCATACATTTCGACACCGCCTCCTACAGTCTGCTGACGTTTGACTCTCTGCACGGATACTGCCTTATGAGCCTGAACTTTACCGAACATCTGGCCGGGCTCCCCATCGTTCAGGAGTTCGACTGATTTGCAGGCGCATCTGCTTCGCCTGGGAGACAGGACCGAGCTTGAGCAGGCCTTGGCCAGGACGGGCTGCAGCGCAGGAGCGCTGGAGTATTTCGCCGCGCGCAGGGAGATGCTGCAGATATACGTCACGGGCGTGCCTTCGCCCGCCGCATCCGTTATAAAACAGGAGATGCTCTCAAGAGGCGGAGACGCTGCCGTCCATGCAAAAGTAATAGTCTGCGGGACTGAAAAAAGCGACGTGATCATCTTCGGCACCGCAAAGCAGCTTGGTTTTCTTGCCGACAAGCTTGAAAAAATGCCTTGGTGGGGGCTGCCGGGGCTGGCGGCAAAAATTCGTTTGCTGACGGCACAGCACCGGCCGCACAAAGTAAAGACGCCCTGCGGCGCGGAGCTTGCCTTTGGCTCCGGCATGCTGCTGATGGGGATCATCAATCTGACAGACGACTCATTTTACTCAGACAGCCGCTGCGGAGACGATACAGACAAAACTGTGCGCCGCGCGGTGCAGATGGCCGAAGATGGGGCCGACATACTTGACCTCGGCGCGGAATCCACGCGTCCCGGCGCATCACGCGTCCCCGAAGAAGAAGAGACCGCGCGTCTTTCAGCGGCGGTAAAGGCGATCAGAAAAGAACTTCCGCAAATGCCCCTCTCCGCAGACACGACACGCTCTGCCGCCGCGCGCGCGGCGCTTGCCGAAGGAGCGGATATCATAAACGATATATCCGGTCTGCAGTTTGATAAAAATATCGCTTCCGCCGCGGCGGAATACCGGGCGCTGCTGTGTGTCATGCATACGAAAGGCTCGGCACGCGACATGCAGAAACTGTGCGTATATGAGAACATACTGTCGGAAGTCTGTTCCTTCCTGCGCGAAGCCGCAGATGACGCGCAGAAAGCGGGAGTAGAAAAAGAAAAGATAATAATCGATCCCGGCATCGGCTTTGCCAAGAATTACAACCAGAACCTGATGCTTCTGCGCCACTGCGAAAGCTTCCGCGCCCTGGGCTTCCCGCTGCTGATCGGGGCGTCGCGCAAAAGCGTCGTGGGGACCGCCACCGGTACCGCCTCCCCATCCGGCCGGCTTGCGGGCACTGTCGCTCTGACTGCGCTCTGCGCCGCGGCGGGAGTAGATATAATACGGGTGCACGACGTGAAAGAGAACAAAGAGGCTATAATGATGGCGGAGGCCGTGAGCAAAGCCCGTTATGAATGAGCATGCCGTGCTTTTATCGCTCGGCTCGAACCTGGGAGACCGCCTGGGGATGCTGAGGCGCGCCGTAGAAATGCTGAAAAGAAACGGCGCGGAGATAACCGATCTGAGCCGTGTTTATGAAACCATGCCGTGGGGCGTGACGGAGCAGCCGCTTTTTCTGAACATATGCGCAAAGGCGCACACCGAATTAGCCCCCGGACAGCTGCTTGAAACGGTAAAAAACATCGAATCCGGGCTTGGCAGACGCAGGGGGAAAAGATGGGGCCCCCGTGAGATCGACATAGATATCATTTTTTATGACAGGATAGTATATAAAGACGAAAGACTTGTCATTCCCCATCCGCATATGCACGAGCGCGGATTTGTACTGGCCCCGCTTTCGGAAATAGCTCCCGGATACATCCATCCGGTTTTTTCAAAAAGCGTTGCTGAATTGCTCGCCGGGCTTTCCGGGCGGGAGAAAGACGATATGATATGGATAACAAAAATATAAAGAATATTGCATCCCGTTTTTTCCGCAGCGGAAGCAGATACCCGATGCTGCTTCTGCCGCTTATACTCGGCGCGGCTCTTCTTGTCCTGATATTTGCGCCGGCAGAAGAAGCCGGGGACAGGAATGTCAGCCTGAGAACGCTTGATGTCCCTGAATTTCCGATAATCCTTGTCCTCGAACAGGATGCCGGCACGATAACCTCGGCATGGCTCAGGACGCCGGCAGGTGCGAGAAATCTGGAGAGGTTAGAGGGGCTTTCGTTCATTTCCGAAAACGCGATACTATCAAAAGTTGATTCGGATTCAAAAAACGACCTGCTTTGGAATCTTTCATTCATGAATTTTGAGGGAGACGGGATACATCTCTGGATAGGCATGACTACCCAGCCTCCGCGCGTATTCGTTACCTCCGCGCCGTTCCAGTACACAAGATGGCACGCTCTGCCAGCAAAGGTGGAAGTTCCAAAGGGCACCAGCATATATATCGCTCCCGCCGCGCCTTTCTACAGACTTCTCGACAGACAGTACAGCGGCGTAGAGAGCTACTCATTTATATATACGATAATGATGACGCCCGAAGGACCGGCTTTCGTTCCGGTGCCGTCAGTTTACCGCCAGCTCTCGGTGCTGCTCAGAGCGGGTATGCATGGAGAGACCTCTCCGAACAAAAGAATGGCTTACGTAAGAATGCTGACCGAGTTCAACCGGCTGGCGGAAGGAAAGGCTCCTCAGGCTGACACCCTGCTGAATTTCCCGCTGGAAAAAATCGAAACTCTGTCATGGAAATAAACGCCTGCCTGATCTCAACAGCATAAAATGACAGACGCGCTTTCATTTTCTCCTTCTTATGTGCTTATTGCAGGCACCGGAGGGAAAGCTTGTCGCGCGTCTTGTTTATGGTTTATAAACATCTCTTTTGGCGTGGTGCCTGCCCGATTTTATTCTTTAACATCGCTCACAGAAAATGCGGTTTTTTCCGGAGAGCCTCTGTGATCATTAAGGCACGATCCTTACAATGATCCCGGCAACGGAAGAACAGGGCGTCTGTGGGGACGCAGGCCCCGGATGCTGTTATTTTATAAACACTCGGTGCATACATACGAAGGAGGAAAACAAATGAATATCTCTGGCATCGATCATATCGTAGTTACAGCGTCGGATCTGGAAAAAACACTTCATTTTTATGTGGACATTCTGGGAATGACGCCGCATGTCGCAGCCAACGGGCAGCATACGGCACGGTTCGGAAATCAGCAGATCAATTTCCATAACGGTCCTGCAGAGTTTAAGCCGGCAGCCAAAAACCCGGCCTACGGATCGACAGATATCTGTTTTGTATCAACGGGCGATCTGGAAGCCACAAAAAAGGAACTGGAAGAAAAGGGCGTTGAGATCGAACTGGGAATCGTAAAGCGCAATGGCGCTAAAGGAGATATCAACAGCATCTATATGCGCGATCCCGACGGCAATCTGGTGGAGATCTGCGTATATCCGGAATAAATATAAAGCCCGCTTCGGTATCTTTGCCGGCGATGTGAAGAGCCGGAACGGGCTGCAGTACCCATTATTATCTTACGGTGTCCGTGAAGCGTCACAGCCCCGTCGCTGCCGCTTCAGCATCACTTTAACGACAATATACGGGCTGCCATTTATCCGGCAGCCCGTATTTTCTTACGGGGAGCATTTTTCATGCCCGCTCGTTATCGTTTGATGCTGTCAGCCTTTAAAACCGCTTTAATATTTAAGTCCGAATATCGGATGGAATATCCTTCATCATGCAGGAAGTTTGCCTGCTCTTCAAAAGAACGTTTCGCTTCGGCGCCTAAAGATACGGAAAGAGAGGAAGTCAGCACATGTACGAGGAATATCGGCCCAATGATGCTGCTGCCGAATGTGGGGCTGTTGGCCGAGACGCTGAGCTGCAGTTCGGCAAAGCGGCATACGGGAGCTGCCGCGCTGTCCGTCATCGTAATGACTTTCGCGCCGTTTCTGTGCGCTATCTCGACAGCCTCGGTAACTTCCACGGCATAGCTCGGCAATTCACAGGCGATCACCACATCTCCCTCTCTGACAGAGCGCATCTGCTCCCAAAGGGAAAGCCCGCCTCTGCGGCAAAGTACCGCGCGGCAGCCCATTACCGTGAGGCGAATCTGCATCAGTTCCATTACAAGGGAAGAGATGCCCCAGCCTATGCAATATATACTATTCGCTGCCTTTACCAGCTCGTTGAAACGCTCCGTATCGGCCGGCGACATCTGGGCCATCGTATCGTCAAGGTTTGCATGCTCCGCTTTAAATACGCTTTCCTGGAAAGAATCATTTGAATCGACTGCTCTTGCAAGAAGAGCGGCGGGGTTGATCTGCTCCAGTATCGTCTTTTGCATACATGCCTTCAGCTCAGCATAGCCGGTAAAGCCGAGCATCTGAGCCACGCGCACCAACTGTGCTTTGGATACCTTGAGCTCGTCCGCTATATCTCCTATTGAACGGAATGACGCCTCGCGCATGTTCGTGAGAAGATATTCCGCCACACGGCGGGCTTTATTCGGCATCGTATGCGATTTTTCCATCAGGACGGCCTGAAGCTGCGTACTGTCCATCTTATCCATCTATATACACTCCCCGATAAATTTGTATAATCGTTCTATTAATGACATTACCTGAATTTTAGTTATTTATTACTGATATGTCAAATAGTTCCGATATTTTCATGCAAGTTTACAAAATATCTGCCGCATCAGTTTGTACGGCACAAAACAGCATATTTCGCCTGCTGATTTAAAGCGGATCCCATTCCCCTTCCTGGCGTTCGCGCATTATCGGACAGTCTATTACCCCGCCGCCTGCAGTACGCAGGCAGGCATTGCATGATATGCAGGCGGACGGACGGGCGTCGTCCTCGGCCCAGCGGTTTATCAGATCAGGCTCAGCAATGAACGGACGGCTTATTCCAAACAGATCGGCCGTGCCCTCTTCAAGCAGGGCGGCAAGCACAGGCAGCGAGCGCAGACCTCCCGTCAGCAGCACCAAAGAATTTTTTGGCGCTTTTGACTTTACGGCGGCGGCATAGCCGGCAAAGGGAGCTTCGGAATCGCCCGCGGAGACACCGACTACCGAAGGGGCATGCCGAGGAGCCGAGTAGCCTGTGCCGGAGGAGACTTCAAGCACATTTACGCCGCAGGACAGCAGGTTAAGTGCCGCATCGATGCCTTCATCCGGACCGTAACCTCCCGGCACTCCTTCCGTCATGCTCAGCTTCAGCCATATCGAAAAACTGTCTCCGACAGCCTGCCTCACCGCGTCATAAACTTCCCTGGCGGCACGGAGCCTGTTTTCAAACGATCCGCCGTATTCGTCGTTCCTTTTATTGAGCAGCGGCGACATAAACTGAGTGAGCAGATAGCCGTGAGCCGCGTGGATCTCCACGCCGTCGGCGCCGCCTGCCCTTGCTCTTTCGGCAGCCGCTGCGAAGTCGCGGCAGACTTTGCTCATATCCTCCCGCGTCATCGCAATAGTATCTTTATCGTACCCTGGATACGTACCGCCGCTGGGTGAATACGCGGATGCGGCATAAGACGCCGCGGCGCCTGCATGGCAGAGCTGAACTATCAGCTTTGAACCGACCGCGTGGACGGCGTCCGACAGCCGGCGCACCTCCGGTATCGCATCGTCGCTGTCAAGCCCCCACTGTCTGCGTAAAGCACGTCCTTCAGGGCTCACATACGCAGATTCAGTTATAACGGCGGCGGCTCCGCCCGCGGCCGCTTCGATCTGGCGCGACAGTGACAGCGGCGTCGCGCGCCCTTCCCCGCTGCAGGCGCCAAGCCAGGTTGCCGCCCTCACGAAGCGGTTGCGCAGCGGGAAAACCTCATTCTCAAAAGGCATAAACAGCTTTACAATTTTTTCGCGGTCGTTTATCTCTTTCATGCAAAACACCCTTTATCTGTCAGTCATCAGTATTTTGGAGCACTCTCTCAGCTTTCGAATATGATACGTCTGCAGGCCTCACTTTCCGGTATCGCAGCATATTCCGCGATACGTTTGACGCCGAAACGCCCATGTCCTGTAAATCTTGATATAAAGCGGCGCGGCACATGCCAGGGACCGTCATGTGAACATCTGACCAACTTTCTTGCTTCAGCGTCCGCAAGAATAAGTTCGCCGAGGGCCGGGTGATGCGGCCCCGCTACCGCCTCCGAAGCAAGTGATTCCGTCTCCTGCAGCCCGATTCTTATCGGCACAAAGCCCAGTTCCACGGCTCTGTCTATGAACTCGCCTCCCCACAGTGCGGCTTCAAAAACAGAAAGCGGCTTGTAGCACCCGATGCGCCACATCCGCTCAAGCTCCGTGCCTGTGATCACCAGACAGGGATAGAGCCTCATATCCCATATATCATTTTTTTTAAGAGCGGCAAGTTTTTCCATATCCCTTATGCTGCTCTCCCTGCTCTGCCCGGGCAGGCCGATCATCATCTGCACGCCTACCGGCAGAGAATCTTTCATCATCACGGCTATATCGCCCAGAATCTTATCCGGATCCGCTTCGCGCCTGCATGACGCAAGGACTGCCGGGTCAAGCGAGGGTATGCCAAGCTCTATACGTGATACCGGATAGCTTTTTATCAGGGCTCTCATCGCATCGTCGCTAAGATCGCCCGGATATGTGGAAAAACGTATCGTGCTGCCCGCAGGGGCGGCCTCTGTCACGGCGTCCAGATATTCCTTGACTGTGTCTTTGGGAAAACGGCAGAAAGAACCGCCAAAATAGCATATCTCGCGGGGCGCGGTAAGTTTTTTCAATGCGCGCCTGACGTCATCGGGAGATGGCACGGAAAGAGCGCCGGTGATAGCCCTCTGGTTGCAGTAGACACACTGTCCGCGGCAGCCGGCAAACGGCAGAAAAAAAGGGAATTTTTTCAGTGCCGCACCCCTGCCGCAGGATCTGTCAATTCCAGTCACAATACTGATTTTCCTCCCATTCGGGCCATGCAGCCGCCCACGCGAAAGTATCGGCTCTGTTTTCAAAACTTTCCATCGAGAAATACGTATTCTGCCAGAAACGTTCGCCTTTGGTATTATACAGAAGGTGATACAGTTCGTGAAAGACCGCGAAGCGGTGCCAAAACGGAGAGAGGGATGAATTCACTATTATCCGGCCGCGTTCACCGCGAACTACATGGATGCCCCAGACCCCTGAAGGAAGATCCTCGTTTTTTATCTCCAGCGTCAATCCGGTAATTTCCTCGGCCCTGACAAGAATGTCAAATTCATCAAGACGGCGCCACTGTCTGCTTTCTGTGCTTGCCCATTCCGGTATGCGTTCCGGCGGAGACGGGTAATCATTCATAGCTTCGTCCGCTCCCTCAGCTTCGAGGCAGGCTTCTTCACAGTGCCGCTCAGCGATCTTCCCCGTCGGCGTCCTCTTCGTCCCAGTCGTCAAGGGCCGCCTGCACTACGCGGTACACCCTGCGAAGCTCTTTTTCCGAAAGCTTCTTGCTGCGGTACCAAATCTCAAGCTCGCCGCTGTCAAGCATAGTCTCAAGCTGGACACGCGCCGGTTTTTCCCTGGTGTTTGAGAAGTCCGCCAGCAGGTCGTTCAGTTCGACGTCAAGGGCCGGAGCAAGCCTCTGAAGCAGCTTCATTGAAGGCAGTCTGCGGTTGCTTTCCAGCGCCTGCACATAAATGCGGCTCACCTCTACCTTGTCTGCAAGTTTCTGCTGAGTGAGATGCTGCGCCCTGCGAAGAGATTTTATCCTGTTTCCGAGACTCATTTTTTCAACACCCTTTCATACCGTATGATATCGGATACATGCGGATCTCCTTGTTATATCTGTTATTATATTATAACAATATTACGATTATGACAACTGACAGACTATATTTTTTCGAATAAGTACAAAAAGTATGTGCAGCTCAGGAGGTCCGCTGCGCCGCCCGGACTCACTCTCAGCGGCAGGAAGCTCGTTTCCAGCTCGTAGAGCGGGGTATAATCAGGGTGCAGCGGGTCAAAACGCCTCTGCGCTTCGGCAACGGCAGAGGGGTAAATATTCTTCCAGTAGTCAAAACCGGCGCGGTGGATCACATTGCTGTCGGAACATACCAGCATGATCGAAAGCAAAGCGGCAAGACCGGCGTCGTTTTCCGAAGCGCCCGCCGCCAACGCATGCCGCAGCACCGGCAGCCCGCAGCGGGTCACGGAAGGGAATGCGGCTTCTGCTTCCCCGCGTATACCGGTCACGCCATGTTCCAGAAACAATCTCTCACCGTTGCTCAAAGCCCTTGCCGGGAGCGAACCTGCAAGCGAAGCCAGCTCTGCGGCAACGCTTCCGCGCACAGCAGCCGCAGCCGCAGCCGCTGCACTTTCGGCGCCCCCGCCTCCGGAAGCCTTAACAAAGCCTGCCCCGTAAAGCAGCAGCGACATTAGATAAATAAGCCCCTTGTGAGTATTTATGCCTCCGGTGGAAGCAAACATCGCACGCTCTGCATCCACTCCGTTTTTTTTCAGTACGGGAAGGGCGTCTTCCGGCGGGATAAGCCTCAGCCCGGCAGAAGCCTGCTCTTTCCAGAACGGAGCTATCGCTCCGGCACTTTTCATAAACAGCCGGCAGTCCATATCTTCATGACAGCCGCAGCCCTCCGCATCCACGAGTCCCGGCTTCGGCGTAGTCATTACTTCTTTCACAACAGCCTGATGGGCCGCATCGGCGAGCGCCCCGGCATATTCGTGCACTGAGCTTGACTTCATGGCGTTAAGGCAGCATACTTATAAACTGTGTTCTTATTTCTTGGACAGGAGTACCGTATATATGCACGCAATCCCCTCCGGGGTCAGGGTATGTCTGAATAAAATAGCGCAAAATGCCTTTTGCCGCAAGCTCAGAGGGAAAACTGTGCTCCTTCTTTCTTTGCGCATGCTTTTAATATGTGTGCTTCTTGTATGTTCGTCACTTCTCGTTTACGGCTTCAGACAGAGCTGCCAGGAAAAATGGGAGTCAGGCTGGAAAGCATGGGAAACAGGTGATGCCGGGCTGGCGCTCAAGGAATGGTCCGCGGGGCGGTTTTTCGCACCTTTTGATCCGGGAGCGCCGCGGATATACTATTGGAAGATACGTGCGCTTGAGAGACTGGGGCGCAAAAAAGAGGCGGAAACGGCCGCATCGCTTCTGGCAAGCCGTTTTCCTCTTGATTTTTACTGCATAGCGCTTGCGCGCGACGGAAGATATCCTTACCTCTCTCAATCGGCTGCTGCGGCCTGCCTCGGCTCAAATTACCGCCGGCGCTGGGAAAAGGAGATAGCAGCCGCTTCGGCAAAGACCGGCGTTTCAAAAAATATGCTGATGGCGATGGTTCGTCAGGAAAGCAGCTTCAACGAATGCGCGGTAAGCAAAAGCGGCGCTGTCGGACTGATGCAGCTTATGCCGGTCACCGCAAGGGAAACAGCATCCAGGCTCAAAGCCACCGGCCTGTCTCTGCAGGATCCCGCGCACAATATCGTATTGGGGGCCTCTCATTTTGCAAGACTGAGCGCAAAGTTCAACGGATGCCTGCCGATGGCGCTTGCGGCCTACAACGCGGGAGTGACCGCCGTTTCGCGCTGGAAGTACAGCGCAGACGGTTTAATGGAGTGGATAGAAAATATCCCGTACCGCGAAACGCGGGTCTATGTCCGCGCGGTCATCAAAAATTATGCGGTATACACCGCGACGGACAGCGGCAGGAATCAGGGAAAGATCCCATCTTTCCCTTTTTTCCCTTTCGAGGGGCGCTTCTCGGTAAGTGCGAAAAAGTCTTCGGCGGAAAAATAGATCTCAGGAGCTGATATAAATGCAGGCGGAAGGGTTCGACCCGGTCGAAAGCGTAAGGAAACACCTTGAAGAATGCGGCTGCCGGTCGCAGATAAAGCTCACCGAAGCTACGATATTCACCGTTTCAGACGCTTCGGAGGCTGTCGGCGCGCCGGAGGAAGAGATTCTGAAAAGCATACTGCTGTCGGTCAATCACGGCAAAAGCTTCGCGCTCGCGCTTATGTCGGGAGTAAACATGGTAGACACGAAAAAGATCAGGAAACTGCTCGGCACTTCGCACGTTTCATTCGCCAGCAAAGAAGCCTGCGAGGATTGGTCCGGTTTCAGCCCCGGCGGCGTGCCGCCTGTAGGTTACCCTGAGCAGCCTGACACGCTGATAGACGAAGATCTTTTCAGGTACGAAACGGTATGGGCAGCAGCCGGGACCGACCATGCATTCTTCCCGGTCTCACCGCATGAGCTTCTGCGCATCACCGGCGGACGGCGGGCGGAAATAAAAAAGAGCTGAGTACGCGGCGGCAAAAGCGCCGGCCCCGGGCCGGGAAAAAGTACTCTGCAGCATATTTATCTGTCAATACAGCGGGAATACTTCGGCCGCAAAAGGAATTACTATGGCAGCCGAAATGAGCAGCCTGGCAAGATAGACGACCATCATCTGCCAGAAGCGCAGCGGTATGTGGGAGTGCCAGATATGCAGACCGACTTCTGTCAGATTTATCAGCCCGATTACCGAAAGACATACGCTGATAAACCTGGCCTGTTCCGAGAAAAGCATTTTCCCTTTGACGGCTGCGAGAAACTGATCAAAAAATGAGAATGCTGTGGTTGATGCAACCAGCTTCGCTTCCGGCACATCGAGTGTTTTGAGCAGCGCCGCAGCCGGGATGGACAGTATGTCAACAATATTTGTAGCTTCCGCTATTATTATGAACAGGGTCCCGAATGTGATCATGAGCGGTACGGTACCCAGCAGAAGCCTGCTGATTATCATGAAGCTGTCGGTTAAATAGGCCTTTGTGCTCATGCCGCGGGCGCAGCTCATACCGCGAATCAGTGCCCAGCGAAACATCGAATATTTGTGACGCTGGTCCGCGTCATGGATATGATAATTATTACGCCCCAGGTAATAAGTATCCGGTATATTGGCAAGCGGCCATATCCTCGGCAGCAGAGCCGCCAAAAGAAAAGTACTCAGATAAACGACAAACAGTATCTGCAGCATCGCATGCTCCATATCAAAGAGGTCCGCAAGCGCATATATGTCATAAATGCTCGCTACAGAAAAACTGCAGACTATTGCCGCCGCCTCCCTGTCCGTATAGTAGCCGGCGCTATACATCTTCGACGTAAAGACAACAGCCATGGAACTGCTGCCGAGCAGCGATGAGATGCAATCCAGCGCTGCTCGCCCCGGCACAAGAAAGGCACGGCGCATGACATGGCTTGCAAAGACGGCTAAAAACTGTACAAGCCCGAAGTTCAGAATAAGCGGCGCCCACAATCCCAGCACCAGAGCCAGAACGATAAGCCGGGCAGCAACAGTATTGACTATAAAGTGAGCTTTTCCGACAAAGAGGGGGAAAAAAGCTCCCGGGCCGGCGCCGAAATCGGCGCCGACGAGAACAGCAAGAGCGATCGGCAGCGAACATATCCGTGCCGCAGACCACAGCGGAGCACGGTTCAGGCCTCTGAGGAGCATGCTTCCCGCGAAGCCGCATCCCGCAGCAAAGGATTCGGGTATGATCGTTAAAAAGGCGGCAGCGAAACAAACTGCGGCAACAACAAGCTGGCGCCGGTCTGCCATCAATCTCAGCAGCAGCTCTTTTGAGTGTCCTACCAGCGTGTTGACCTCTCCGTGCAGTGAAAAAGGGACAAGGAATATTGCTATGCCAAGAAGTGAAGGTATTATAAATTTAAGTATGCTTTTTTTGTCATACACTAACCATGATCACCCGCACTATTACGAAACTTCCGCTTCTTTTATAACAAACACTTCTCCGACTCCGGCTTCTTCCAGTTCATCAAGCGACGGGGCCCCGGGGAGCGGCCACCCAAGCTCCCTGCAGGCTGACGCATATTCGTGCAGCACGTACGGAGCCGATGCGAGCACTTTTTCACGCGACTTATCTTCGGCCCAGCAACCGTTGAGCCCCGGGAAATTACCTATCCAGATATCCCCGCAGGGGCTCTTTTCTTTATATAACACCAAAGGGTAAACGTATCGTTCAGCCATTTTAAGCCCACCTCGTTAAAATATCGGCCGTGATATATTTTCGCAGCGAAAAAGTATTTCCTGCCGCAGATCAGGTGTTTTCGAACGAACCGGCATACCGCTGAATCCAGAACGTAACGCATGATATATTACCATATTACACTATAAATATTGTACCTTTTTTTATTTTTTACGGTATACTCTGCGGTTTTTTTCTGATTTCTGATATAATATACGGCAAATCAGGTATAAACATGAAATTTCTCAACCCGGAGGTAGTTAGATGACCCTCAAAAACAAGTCTCAGATCTGGTTGGGGTTAATGCTTCTGTCAGTACTCCTGCTGCTTGATGTAATGTTTACAAGATCTTTGATCTCTTCTGCACATCTTGCCGACAGAGAGCGTATGGAAAGAAACCTTTCCCGTACACATCTGGCGCTGAGGGGCGAAGTCCGTATGCTTGATGCGATCGCCGGCAACTGGGCATATTCTGACAAGACATGGGATTTTATGATGGGTGCAAATCCCGACTATCCGGAAACTTATCTTAACAGGGCCGTTCTCACTGAAATAGGCGTATCATCGCTTATTTTTATAGATAACGACGCACATGTTGTGTTTTCACGTGACTTCAGCGCGCCCGACGATGAATCATCCCCGGAGAGCGAAATAAGAGCCATCTCTGACAGCTACGGCGCCAAACTGCTGCATGAACTGCCGGAGGACGGGATGAGCGGCATAGTCATGAGAGAGGACGAACCGCTCCTGTTTGCGGTAAAACGAATACACCGCTCCAACAAGAGCGGAACCGGGGCCGGCGCTCTTATCGCGACGATGCCTCTTTCCGCAAAGAAGATTCAAAATATATCCAACAATATCAATTTCAATTTCGCAGTAGATCCTGTAACAAAAAAAGAAAAAGAACAGGATCTGCCGAATCTCCGTATCTCAGACGAGCGGGACAGTTCTTACATCAAGGGCAGCGCGCTGATACGCGACTACGCGAACGCTCCTGCCTTCTGGATATCCGGCATATCACCCAATATCGACATACGCAGCGCGGAGCGCCGGCTCCAGATACTTTTCCTTGCACTTGCGGCTGCCGCAGTGCTTCTTATACTGCTCTTCGGTATCTTCATTAAAAAACAGATAACGAACCGAATCAGAAAACTCGGCGCGGAGATAGAGGCGGCAGCAGGCAGCATTGACGGAGCGCACGGCATAACGGTCGACGCAAAACATGACGAGATAACCGCGCTCCAGCAGACGGCAAACGACGCAATTGCCTTCTCCTCGTTCAAACGGGCTGAACGAAACAGAAGCCGCGATATAGAGATGTCGGTCTGCAAGCGCTTTTCCGAGGCAGGAAGGCGGCTCTGCATTGGAACGCTTGAGGATACGGCGACCGCGCTCTGGCGTAAAGACGACAGGACGTCACGTCAGGCCATACTGCGCGGAGCCCGCGAAGCACGTGATTTCGCGGCATACCTGGGGTTGGAGGATGAGGATATCGGCAATGTATATCTCGGGTCTCTGTTTGCAAAGACCGGGATGCTTGCGCTTCCTTTTTCGCTTCGTACGAAAAAGACCGGACTTTCCCCCGAAGAAGACCGCGAGTATAAAAAGTACCCGATTCAAACCAAAGATTTCATGACAAAAGTTGAACTGCTTCGTCCGGCGGCCCAGGCAGCATACGGATGTAACGAAAACTGGGACGGCACCGGCTTCCCGCAGCGTATATCCGGAAACGCCATTCCTGCTGGAGCAAGGATATGCGCCGTTGCCGAAGAGTGGAACGAGCTTACCAGACCATGGCCCGGGCGTATCCTGCCTGATGCGGAAAGCGTAGAAAGATCGCTGCGCGCCATGGCCGGAAACAGGCTTGACCCGGATATGGTCGAAAAGTTCATAGATTACCTGAAAAGCAAAGACAGCAAATAAAGAACCGGGCGTAAAACAGTAATCGCGCTTTGCGCACGTGAGCAGCCAGACAGAATAAGCGGTTTTATTACCTGAGGAGCGATACGTAATGACTGAGATCGATGCAAGAAAACTGGAATGCCCTAAACCGGTGCTTCTCACAAAAGAAGAAGCAGACAAAGGAACGGCCGAGATTCGTGTTCTCGTGGACAACGAAACTGCGGCAGGCAACGTTACTCGCTTTTTTGAAAGCAGAGGGTATACCGCCGTCCGCACTG
>JAEEYY010000091.1 GCA_016288355.1 Synergistes sp. | reverse complement strand
TCGGCACGAACGACGGCAATTTCTTCGCGACCGACACATATGGAAACGATATCTGGCGCTTTGAAACGGAAAACTGGATAACGTCAGCCCCCGCGGTAGTAAACGGAAAAGTTTTTTTCGGCGGCTTTGACAGCAGGCTTTACTGCCTCGACGCGGAAAGCGGCAGGCTGATATGGAAGTTCACTACGCACAACAGCATACAGAGCTCCCCGGCGGTAGACGGAGATACCGTCTACTTCGGCTCCAACGACGGATATGTCTACGCAGTTTCGATCAGTACCGGCTGGCAGAAATGGAGCTTCCAGACCGACGCGGCCGTCACCGGCTCCCCGGTCGTAGCGGACGGCGTCGTCTATATCGGCAACAAAAACTGCAAGATGTTCGCGATAGACGCGGCCACCGGCAAGCTCAAGTGGCGCGCTATCGTAGGAGGCCCGATAATGTCGGCGCCGGCGGTAGCAAACGGGCTGCTTTACTTCACGAGCCAGGACGGAAAGATCTACTGCGCTCGCATCAAGCACCAGGCGGTGATCTGGCGCTATAACGCCGGAGCCCAGATAGAATCGTCTCCTCTCGTGCATAACGGCAGAGTCATATTCGGCGATATAGCGGGCAAAGTAACGGCTTTGGATGCAAACAGCGGCGCCGAGCTCTGGAGGACAGACACCGGCGCGTCGGTCTATTCTTCCGCTGCGGCAGCAGGAGACAGCATCTTTATCGGCTCATGCAGCGACAATCTTTATCAGCTTTCAGCAGCCGACGGCAGGGTGCTGCGCAGCATACCGCTTGACGGCGACGTAACCACCGCCCCTGTGGTCACACAGAACGGCGTCATCACCGTGACGACAGGAGGAAGCATATATTCCATCAGATAGTTCGGCATCTGATGATACTGACAAGAAAAACGCCGCCTTCAGAATGAAGGCGGCGTTTTTCTTGTTCAGAAGGAGGCTGTAAGGCTCTGCAGCGTGTCAGCCGCGCGTATCAGCCGGAATTTTCCCTCTGTCGTCTTCAGTACTTCTGCCGGGCGCAGCCTGCTGTTGTAGACCGACGACATCGAGTAGCCGTAGGCACCGGCATTTCCAACAGCTATGATATCGCCGTTTTCTGCGTCCCCGACCGGGCGCGAAGCCGCTATTATATCGCCGCTCTCGCAGATGTTTCCGGTTACATCCGCAAGAGGAGCGGAAGCGCAGCCGCCATCTTCTTCTTTTTTTATCAGCTGCACCTCGTGCCAGGAGTCATAAAGCACCGGGCGCATCAGCACGTTGAAGCCGAGGTCCGTCCCCACGTAACGCCTGCCGAAGCATTCCTTGACCGCGTTCACTGTGCCTAAAAGAATACCGCATTCGGCCGCGATATAACGACCGGGTTCACATTTGAAGCTGACGTCTTTATTGTCATAATGCGCTGTAAAGGAATCCATCAGAGGGAAAAGCCCGTCACGCAGCGCTGCAAGATCGAGTCTCTGCTCGTTTTTTTTGTACGGCACTCCGAATCCGCCGCCGAAGTCTATGAATTCAAGACCCGGGAAATGTTCAAGCACGATAGCAAGCAGTGCTTCCGCGGCCTTAACATAAGGTCCCGGCTCAAGGAAAAGCGAGCCAATATGCTGATTGACGCCGGTAAGTTTAAGATCGAAGGCTTTGATTATTTTTTTGGCTTCGCAACAGAGCGCGGGATCGATGCCGAATTTCGTGGCATGTCCTGCCGTTACGACCTTGTCGCAGTGCCCCGCTCCTATCCCTGGATTTATGCGCAGCGCGACGCGCCCGCCTCTGTTTACGCGCCCTATGGCCTCAAGCTGGGAGAGGGAGTCGGCGCTTATCAGGATATCGCGTTCCGCCGCAAAACAGAGCTCTTTTTCCGACGCGTTGTTGGGAATGAAGAATATCTCGCTGCTGTCAAAGCCGGCGTATTCAAGTATGAATATCTCGCCGCAGCTCACGGCGTCAGCGCCTATACCCTCTTCGCGTATCATGCGCAGCAGCGCGGCATTTGAGTTTGCCTTTATCGAGAAGCTCGGGTGAATACGGCCGCAAAACGCTTCGCGCAGCTCCCTGCAGCGGGCGCGCAGTATATCTTCGCTGTAAACGTACAACGGAGAGCCGAACTGCGACAATAGCCCGAAAGCTTCTTCCCTGCTGAGAAACACAGGAGCTCCCCCTACAGCCTTGCCACGCCGGTGCGGCGCGCAGCCGCTGCCACAGCGGCCGCGACAGCAGGTACTACGCGTTCGTCGAGCGCACGCGGGATTATGTAGTCTTTTGAAAGCTCAGCGTCTGTTACGAGCGAAGAAAGAGCTTCCGACGCCGCGAGCTTCATCTCTTCGTTTATACGCTTTGCCCTCACATCGAGCGCGCCGCGGAAGATGCCGGGGAAGCCCAGACAGTTGTTGACCTGGTTCGGATAATCGCTTCTTCCGGTGGCGACGACTGCTGCGCCTGCCGCTATGGCTTCATCGGGGAATATTTCGGGCGTCGGATTTGCCATCGCAAATACAACGGGATCCTTCGCCATGCTGCGCACCATATCTCCGGTGAGGAGACCGGGGCGCGAAACTCCGAGGAATGCGTCGGCTCCTTTTATCACGTCGGCAAGCTGTCCGCGCTTCTTTTCGGGGTTCGTTATCTTTGACAGCTCGACCTGAGCCTGCGTAAGCCCTTCAGGGAAGCCGGAGCATAAAGCGCCGTGTATATCGCACATTATGATGTTTTTCGCGCCTGCTGCGATAAAGTAGCGCGCTATCGAGCTTCCGGCTGCCCCGGCTCCGTTTATCACGAGCTTTGCGTCTGCGAGTGTGCGCCCGGTGAGGCGCAGCGCGTTTTTGTAGGCCGCAAGCGCTATTACAGCGGTGCCGTGCTGGTCGTCATGAAATACCGGGATGTCGAGTTTTTCCTGCAGCCGACGCTCTATCTCAAAGCAGCGCGGCGCGGATATATCCTCAAGATTTATACCTCCGAATGAGACCGCTATCTTTGAAACTACATTTACGAATTCGTCTATGTCTTTCGTGGATACGGCAAGAGGTATCGAATCAATGCCGGCAAAGCGCTTGAAGAGGCATGATTTGCCTTCCATCACCGGCATCGACGCGGCGGCTCCTATGTCGCCGAGCCCCAGTACTGCGCTTCCGTCCGTGATAACTGCCACAAGATTGTTCTTTACGGTTACGTTCCATATCTCGTTTTCGTCACGCACGATAGCGCGGCAGGGCTCCGCGACGCCGGGAGTGTAGACCAGCGAAAGGTCGTCCATACTGTCTATGTGCATGCGGCAGCGGATATCAAGCTTGCCTTTGTTTTCGGCATGCATGCGAAGAGATCTGGAAAAAACGTCTTCGGTTTTCTTTTCTTCTTTCATGGTAAGTTGCCCACCTCAATGTTAAAATTCACAATACGTGACGAGTTTACAACTTACAAAGCGTCTTTGCAAACCGCTGGAGCACGTGCTGGTTTTTACACGGCATATCAGAAACGGAGGGATCTTGATGGATAAAGAGCTTTTGTATAAAAAATGCGTTTCCTTTCACGGACATGAATGCGGCGGGCTGCTGATCGGCTTCCGCGCAGCGCTTCTTGCGATGGAGCTGCTAGATATCACAGCTCCCGCGAAGGACGAGGAGACAGTCTGCATAGCGGAAAACGACGCCTGCGGCGTGGATGCGGTACAGGCGCTGCTCGGCTGCACGGCAGGCAAGGGCAATCTGATCATAGAAAGACGCGGAAAACAGGCTTTTACTTTCTTCAACAGGATAAACGGAAGATCCTGCAGACTCGTCCTAAAGGAACGCGCTTTCGCGTCAAGAGAAGAAAAAAAGAATTTCATGCGCACGGCCGCCGGCAAAGAGATCTTTGATGTACAGGAAGCAGCCGCGACTCCCCCGCCGCAGGCCGAGATATATCGTTCGCAGAAGTGCGCGGCATGCCAAGAGATGACCGCCGAGCCATGGCTCAGGGTCAGGAACGGAAGGCTGCTGTGTATTTCCTGTTTTGAAAAGGGGCTCTAAAGACCCGCGTGATAACGAAAAGGCCGCGCTTTCGCGCGGCCTTTCAGTATCGTTTTTTGTAAATGATCAGTTACATGCCCATATAGGCTTTGCGGACCTCTTCAGAATCAAGAAGCTCTTTTGCTGTTCCGCTGTAGACAACGCGCCCGGTCTGCAGCACGTAGCCGCGGTCAGATATCTCAAGCGCTTCCTGTACCATCTGCTCCACAAGCAATATCGTGACTCCGCGCTTTCTTATCTCGGCGACTGTCTCAAAGACTTTTTCGACAAGGCTCGGCTGAAGACCGAGCGACAGCTCGTCGAGCATTATAAGCTTCGGGCGCG
>JAEEYY010000090.1 GCA_016288355.1 Synergistes sp. | reverse complement strand
TGCTCTTCGATCACGCCCAGGAGGTCATCCACGACAGATTACCAATAGAAGAGATCAAGCCCATCACGGGGAAAGAGTACTGGGTCCGCGGCAACACGGCGATGCTCGACGCGGTCGGCGGCTCCATCAGGTTCATCAGCAGGGTCCAGCGCTACGAGAGGGATCGCGCCCCGAAGAAGACCCTCTTCGTGATCACCACCGACGGCATGGAGAACTCCAGCGTGAAATACAGCTACCGCGCCGTAAAGGACCTGATCACGAACGCGAAGGAGAAGCTCGGCTGGGAGTTCATGTTCCTGGGCGCGAACATCGACGCTGAGGCGCTGGCTGACCACATCGGCATAGGCCGCGAGAGGGCTTCGAGCTTCGTCAACGACCCCGCGGGCATCAGAGTCAACTACGGCGCGATCTCCAAGGCCATGGCCTGCATGACCGTGGGCAGGGCTCTGAACGATGAGGTCTTCGCCGAGGTCCGCGAGGATCACAGGAAGAGAGGCGGAAGGAGATAAGGCGCTCCGGAAGCGGCTGCGGACCGTCCGCCTTCGGATCGCCCGCCTGCGGACCGCCCGGAGAGACGGAAAAGCCGCCCTGATCCGGCGCTGACGGGCTCTCCGGACGTCCAAAAAGCACAAAAACGCATGAAAAAAGCCCCCGAAGGTGAAGAAAAAGCCTCCGGGGGTTTCTATATTATAGGCCGTATTTTTCAAATAGGCGCGTGCGCCTTATATCCAAGGCGGATAGATGGCGGATCTTTTTATGTCCGTCATCCAAAGACATCTAAACAAAGTCGAAAAAGCGTTGTCGCCTGCACCAGTTTTTGGCTTTTATTACAGTTGTATTTCGGCAACAAATTATATGAAAATAATGCTTGCATCCGGAACAAAAGAGGAGTATTTTATTTAGCATATTAACGCGAAAGCGTATAGAAATGATCTTTCGATCAAAAGGGAGGATAGTATGCATCAGATAATCATCGACAGCATCGACAAGAGCGCGGCAGACATCAGCAAGCTCGCCAAGGACATCTGGGACAACCCCGAAATGGGCTGGACCGAGTTTAAGGCCGTTGAGTGGACCGCCGCCGTTCTTGAGAAGTACGGCTTCGACGTAGAGGTCGGAGCATATAATATGCCCACCGCCATCAGGGCGACCTGGGGCAGCGGCAAGCCCGTCGTAGGCTTCGCTGCCGAGTATGACTGCCTGCCGGGACTTTCCCAGAAGGTATGCAGCCATCAGGATCCCGTAGTTCCCGGCGGCATCGGCCACGGCTGCGGGCACAACCTGCTCGGCGCGGGCTGCCTCGGCGCCTGCATCGGCCTCAAGGCCGCGCTCGAGAAGAGCGGCAAGCCCGGCACCGTCATCTTCTACGGCTGCCCGGCTGAGGAGCAGATGACCGGCAAGGGCTTCATGGCGAAGGCCGGCGCGTTCTACGAGTGTGACTTCACCTACGCCTGGCACCCCGGCACCAGAAGCAGAGACAGCTTCGGACTCATGACCGGCGTTAACGGCTTCTGGGTCAACTTCCACGGCAAGACCGCTCACGCGGCCGGCGCCCCGCATCTCGGAAAGTCCGCTCTCGACGCGGCTCAGCTGATGAACATCGGCGTTGAGTTCATGAGAGAGCACCTCACCGACGACGTCCGCATCCACTACATCTACACCGACGCCGGCAAGGCCCCGAACATCGTTCCCGACACCGCCACCGTCAAGTACTTCGTAAGAGCCATCGCTCCCGAGACCCTCAAGGACGCCACCGCTAAGGTCATGGAGTGCGCCAGAGGCGCCGCGATCATGACCGGCACCACCTACGACATCGTCCACATGGGAGCCCTCTATCCGACTCTTCCCAACAGCGTGCTCGGCCAGGCCGTTCAGGACGCCAGGAAGATCGTACCGCTCGAGGAGTACACCGAGGAAGAGCTCAAGTTCTGCGACGAGATCAACCAGACCGATCCGGCCTACAAGCCCGGCGTCACCAAGCCGATCAGCTTCGAGGATCAGACCCCGAACTACGACAACGGCTTCGGTTCCACCGACTACGGCGACGTAGAGCACATCCGTCCGGGCTTCAACGTAAGCGAAGCCACCGCGGCGACCCTCTCCGGCGGACACAGCTGGAAGATCACCGCCTGCTCCGGCTCCAGCGTCGGAATGAAGGGCATGGTCCGCGCGGCGAAGCTCCTTGCTATCGCGGCCTTCGACGTCATGACCCACCCCGAGAAGCTCGAGGCGGCCAACAAGGAGTTCGAGGAGAAGATGAACGGCGCCGTTTACGAGTGCCCGATCGATCCGAGCGTAGAGTGGCCGTACAAGGACTAAAGCTAAATAGGCAGCGCCGCCTTAAAGGCGCATAGAGAGACAGATCTGGGAGTCCGGAGCTGCTCCGGGCTCCCGCATCATATTCGCGGTTCATCACCGCGGCGCGATCATCTGTTTCATTATCAACCGTCATACTGAAAAGTATTGATATCAGGAGGAAAATCAATGTCATTGGTCAATTCACTCACGCTCCTCGTCGGTATATACACCCTGGGCGTGCTCGTCAGCCGCTGGACCGGCGGACGTATCGGATCCAACCTGTTCTCACTCCCCGTAATGATGATCCTGTTCTGGTCGGGGCTCCTGACCGTTGAGGACGTAAACGCTTCGTTCCTCCCCAACGTGTACAGCATCACCATGGCGCTGATACTCGTCAGCCTCGGAACCACCTTCAACCTGCAGCTCCTCAAGAGAGAGTGGAGACTCGTAGTGGTCTGCATCTCCGCCCAGATCGGCTGCGGACTCCTCACCCTCACTCTCAGCCGCGCCCTCTTCGGATGGGACATGGCCTTCGCTTCCTTCCCCGTACTCTCCGGCGGACTCATCGCGATGACCCTCATGCAGGAAGCCGCAATCGCCAAGGGACTGCCCGAGCTGGCCGCTACCGTGCTGCTCGTGCTCACCGTACAGGGCTGGATCTCGATGCCCGTCATCTCCAACTGCGTACGCGCTGAGGGACTCAACCTTCTCAAGAACTTCGACGCCGAGGCCTGGAAGGCCGCTCACCCCGAGATGAGCGCCGATGCCGGAAAGGACGGCGAGAAGAAGGAAGTCAAGGAGCCCTGGGCTGACAGATTCTACAAGAAGTACAACTCCCCGTACATTCCTCTCTTCATGTGCTGCGTCTGGGGCGCCATCGCCGCTGCCATAGCCGGCTGGGCCTCCCCGCGCACCGGCGGCATCTTCGGAGCCGCCCTCGTAGGCATCCTGC
Source organism: Synergistes sp. (assembly GCA_016288355.1). GTDB lineage: Bacteria > Synergistota > Synergistia > Synergistales > Synergistaceae > Synergistes. The sequence goes on along the minus strand of JAEEYY010000090.1, from coordinate 125 downwards.
TCGGAATCTTCGCCAGGCAGACCGGACTCATCACCAGAGACCCGCTCACCCAGGCCGGAGTTATGCCCTTCTTCATGATGGCAATGATCATGAGCACCAGAAGGAGCCTCGCCAGCATGAGCGTT
>JAEEYY010000089.1 GCA_016288355.1 Synergistes sp. | reverse complement strand
GCTCAGGGTCCTCAGGGAGAAAAGGGCGATAAGGGCGACACCGGAGCAACAGGGGCCACAGGTCCCCAGGGCCCGCAGGGCGAAAAAGGCGATAAGGGCGATACCGGAGCAACCGGAGCCACCGGTCCGCAGGGTCCGGCAGGGGCTCAGGGTCCTCAGGGAGAAAAGGGCGATAAGGGCGACACAGGAGCAACAGGAGCCACAGGCCCCCAGGGCCCGCAGGGCGAAAAAGGAGATAAAGGTGACACAGGAGCTGCAGGAGCTGTCGGTCCTCAGGGCCCGGCAGGAGCGCAGGGTCCGCAGGGAGAAAAGGGCGATAAAGGAGACGCCGGTGCCACAGGCGCTGCCGGGCCGCAAGGTCCGCAGGGCGAGACAGGCCCGGCCGGCGCTGACGGTACAGGCATAGTGACTGCCGCTGTAAACGCCGACGGAGACCTCATAATAGACTACACAGACGGCAGAGAAGAAAACGCCGGGCACGTAGCCGGAGGGACAGGCGCCGGAAGCTGGCAGCTGTCTGTAAACGGCGAAACGGAAACGATAAACGAGGAAAACAACACAGTAACGGTAAACGGAGGCAGCAACATAGAAATAACAAAGAACGCAGCAGGCGCATATGAAGTAAACCTCGCAGCGGCGCCCGAGACACAGAGACTGACAGTGGCCGACAGCATGACGGTAGCGGGCGGCACCGAGATAAACGCCTCCGGCATAAAGAGCAATGCGGTAAGAGTAAACACGGCGGCAGGCGAAGTAGTGATAAACAACGACGGCATATCGGCGGGCGGCAACAGGATAAGCAATGTTGCGGCAGGCACGGCCCCGACGGATGCTGCCACGGTCGGCCAGCTTACAGAAAGCACGGACAACCTGTACAGGGCCTACAGCGAACTCTCCGACGAGATAGAGGATCTGGGAGCGGAGACCGCGGCCTTAGCCGGGCTCAAGCCGATACAGTACGACCCGCTTGAGCCTACGCAGATAATGGCGGCGGTAGGCGCGTACAGGGGGACAGCCGCGGTAGCGGTGGGAGTAGCTCACTACATGCGGGAGAACGTGATGTTCCACGTGGGAGCGTCCTACGGCGGCTCGGAGCACAGAGTGCTTGCGAACGCGGGCGTGACGTTCAGAGTGGGAGCCAAAAAGGTCGGGATTCCTGACCGCTACAAGGCAGGCCCGATCAGCGCGACATATGTTATGCAGGACGAGATAACGGCGCTCAAGGCCGAGAACGAAAAGCTGAAAGCAAGCAACGAAGAGCTGCGCGCAGGCTATGAAGAGCTGAAGGAGCAGGTCAGGAAGCTTATGGAGGAGTCAGGAAAGAAATAAGCGCCGGAGGTGCGGCCTGATGCGCCGCGAACCTGCCTGGATATGAAAACAGTAAAGAGCCGCGGGGTCTTCCCCGCGGCTCTTTATACAGCGCTCCGTGTATGAAACGGCAAAAGGTGTACCGCATTCTTTCTTTATTGCCGTATCCGGCCTGCGCAGCAGAGCGCGGTCATCGGTTTTTGTTATTTTTGCATTAAAAAACAGAAGAGAACAGACAACAGAAAGAGGATATTTGTATTATAATTGCTGTTGATAATATACTTAAACTGGAGTGTTATTATGAAAAAAATATTATTGTTTTCGCTTTTAGCGCTCTTATTATACGCGGCTCCTTCTTCAGCGGCATGGTCTCCAAAGTCCGATGAATACTGGATCCGCATCAACAAGGAAAAGGTCAGGCTCACGCTTTTCCGCGGAAGCGACGCGGTAAAGAGCTGGCCGGTCTCCGTCGGACGCGGGCGCGGCAAGGTCAAGACGTCGCGCATGGATCTCATCACGCCTACCGGCACCTATACGATATACCGCGTTCTGCAGGATGCAAGCAAACTGGTCTATGACCCCGCGTGGTTCAACGAGCCGGGAGAGCCGTCAGAAGGCGTCTACGGATCAAAGCTGATATCTTTCTACAACAAGTGGCAGATAGCGATACACGGAACTAACAACCCTGCGTCAGTCGGCCGCTGGGCCACGCACGGATGCATACGCCTGAAAAACAAAGACATCAACGAGCTGGTCACATATGTAAAGCCAAATATGAAGCTGGTGATCGTGGACAGCGACGGAGTGCCCTTCTCCCAGGAGACGATTTAATGAGCAGAGCTTTCATAAAGGAGGATGACGGCGAACGAGGCAACGCGGTCGCCGATATCCAGTTCCGTGAAGCCAAGGTCGAGTGGCTGAAGATCCAGGAAAAAAAACTTGAAACTTTAATGAACGGTCCTAAATCGAAAAAGATACCTCCCGAGACTCTTGAGCGCTGGATCAGTGAAACAAAGGCGGATATAGAAAAAACAAAAAAAGAGTTAGGCTACGATAAATAATACCGCTTTATGCGCGGGACATCCTGTAAAGGACGCCCCGCATTTTTGTGCAAAAAAGACGTAAAAGCGTTTTTATACAGTTTTTTTAATGAAACGTGATTATCAGCATCATTATGCTATAATGACCGGAATATTGACCGGTACGGTCTGAAAGGAAAACAAGATGGGCGTCGGCCTCTTTTCAAAAAACGGCGGAAAATATGAAATAGATATGAGCAGCGGCCCGATAATGCCGAAGATGCTGCTTTTCGCTGTGCCGCTGGTATGCTCCGGCATACTGCAGCTGCTCTTCAACACAGCGGACGTCATAGTCGTGGGGCGCTTTGCCGGCGATCATTCTCTTGCCGCGGTGGGTTCAAACGGCTCTCTGATAGGTCTTCTGACAAATCTCTTTATAGGCCTCTCTGTGGGAACGAACGTTCTTGCCGCACGTTATTACGGCGCCAGGGATGAGGAGAGCCTTGCGCGCACCATTCACACGTCGATGCTCGTAGGGGCTGCGTCCGGGCTTTTGCTGATGGCGGGCGGCATGATCTGCGCCCGCAGGATACTTATTCTGATGAGGACGCCGGAAGAGGTGCTGCGGCTTGCCACTCTCTATCTCGTTATTTATTTTATGAGCATGCCGGCTATGATGCTCTATAACTTCGGCAGCGCCGTGCTGCGCGCGGTAGGGGATACGAGGCGGCCTCTTCTTTACCTTACCGCAGCCGGCGTCGTCAATGTGCTTCTGAATCTCTTTTTTGTCGTAAATCTGCGGCTCGACGTGGCAGGCGTGGCTCTTGCCACAGTTATATCGCAGTTCATATCCGCTGCGCTCGTGGTGCGCTGCCTGATGCGCGAAAAAGGCGCGCTGCGTCTTTCCCTCTCTGAGCTCAGAATAAGCACGGATAAGCTCTTGATGATAATGCGCATCGGCGTCCCCGCCGGACTGCAGGGAGTTATTTTTTCATTGTCAAACGTCGTTATCCAGTCCACGATCAACTCTTTCGGCGCGGTGGTGATGGCCGGAAATTCCGCGGCTCTGAACCTGGAGCTGTATATTTATTTTGCCCAGAACGCGTTTTACCAGGCTATCCTTTCTTTCACGAGCCAGAATTACGGCGCGGGACGCATTAAGCGCATTTATAAGGTGCTGCGCAGCGGCATTATCTGCACGATAGCAACAGGCGGCATGTTGAGCGCTCTCTTTGTTATCTTTGGACGGGATCTGCTTGGCATATATTCCACGAGCGGAAATGTTATCGACGCCGGAATGAAGCGCATACTGATACTGTGCAGCACCTATCCGCTCTGTGGCGTTATGGAAGCGATGGCGGGAGTCGTGCGCGGGCTGGGCTTTTCCGTGGCGCCTACCATAGTTTCCCTTATCGGCTCATGCGTGCTGCGGCTTGTATGGATCGCGGCGGTCTTCCGCATCGAGGCGCTTAGAACGGTTTCTGTCGTCTATTTGTCGTATCCGGTCTCATGGGTGATAACATCCACGGCGCATTTTATCTGTTTCAGGTGGATAATGAAAAACAGGATACTGCCGGAGGCCCGCGCCGCCGTTCTTATGCGTCACAGGCCGGAGGAAGGCTAAGCGCGGTTTGCTGCCGGCGGGCGCAGTAAGAGCGCCGCAGCATGGCGGGATAAGAGGGTCGTTATGGACAACGTTAACGTACTTATAGTTTTTGTTTCCGTTCTTTTGCTTCTCTGCATAGCATTCAGCCGCTTTATTTCCAGAGCGGGTATCCCTGTGCTTGTTTTCTTTATCTTAGCAGGGATGCTGATGGGCTCGGAGGGGATAGGCGGAATATATTTCGACGACGCGGCCTCGGCGAGCATGATAGGAAATTTTGCGCTCTGCTATATCATTTTTGCCGGCGGCATGGCGACAAGCTGGCGCTCGGCAAAAGAGGTCCTGCAGCCGGGTGCTCTGCTTTCGACGGTCGGAGTCCTTATCACGGCGCTGCTTGTTGCAGCAGCCGCCCGCCTGCTGCTCGGAATGACTTTTCAGCAGTGCATGCTGCTCGGCTCTGTCGTTTCATGTACGGATGCGGCTTCTGTCTTTTCGATACTGCGTTCTAATAATATGAATCTCAGGTCCCCGCTTGCGCCGCTGCTTGAGCTGGAAAGCGGGAGCAACGATCCGGCCGCCTATATGCTGACTGTCACTATGATAAGCCTGATGGACTCCGAAACCGGAGCCGCCGGCTTTGCGGTCATGTTTTTGCTTCAGATGGCAGTAGGAGTCATTTTCGGTTTTGCCTTCGGCTTTATCTGCGCCTGGATCATAAACCGCATAAAGCTCAACAGCGACGGTCTGTATCCGGTAGTTGCGGCGACGATGGCGGAGCTGGTCTTTTCGTCGGCACAACTGGCGCACGGCAACGGGCTGCTCGCCGTTTATATAGCGGCTATGGTCATGGGGAACGTGAAGCTTGCTCATAAGACCTCTCTGGTCCGTTTCTTTGACGGTTTTTCATGGCTGATGCAGGTACTTGTCTTCGTTACGCTCGGGCTGCTGGTGTTCCCGTCGCATCTGCGCGAGGTGTGGCTGCAGGCTCTTGCGGTCTCCGCGGCTTTGATGTTTCTGATACGCCCGGCCGCGGTCTTTCTGACGCTCTTTCGCTTCCGCTGCCCGGTAAAAACAAAGCTGTTCATCTCATTGGTCGGGCTGCGCGGCGCATCGTCCATAGTCTTTGCGACCTATGCGCTCAAAGAGGGCGTCCCGAACGCGGACGTCATATTCGATATAGTGTTTTTTATCTCTCTTTCGTCGGTGGTGATACAGGGCTCGCTGCTTAAGCCGGCGGCGCATTTGCTCGGACAGATAGACAAAGAGGATACGACGCTCGTTTCACGCAGCTTTACCGACTACGAGGAGGAAATAGGAGGGACGCTGTATGAGCTGCGCGCGTCAAAGGGCTCCCGTGCCGCGGGAATGGCCGTCAGTGAGCTGAGATTCCCGGACGGCGTGCGGATAATGCTCATAAAGCGCGGGGAAAGCACGATAACTCCCACGGGAAAAACGCGCATCATGGAGGGCGACGTGCTTATGGTAACGGCGGCAAATACCGACGCTCTGCTTTTGCTGAGGGATCGTCTGGGGCTGGCTTAGCGCGGCGGCCTTCTGTATTTCTGTATAAAAACGAAAGCTCCCGGCAGGCAGCGGGAGCTTTTGTTTTTATATGCGGTCTTTATATATCAATATCAGTCGGAGCTCTTATTTTCCCAGTCGACCAGCTTGCCGGGGTTCAGTATGTTCTGCGGGTCGAATGCGAGCTTTACTCTCTTTATCAGCTCTATCTGAGCATCGTCGAGGAAAAATTTCATATAGTCTTTGCGCTTGTAGCCTATGCCGTGCTCGCCTGAGAGCGTGCCGCCCATCTTTATCAGTCTCGCGTAAACGCGCTTCTGCGTTTCATGCAGCTTTTCGTGCCAGTCGGGACAGTCGGGGCAGATCAGCGTGCAGTGCATATTGCCGTCGCCCGCATGCCCGTATGTGACATATTCAAGACCGTAGGGCTCGGTCTCGCTGCGGACCATCTCAAGAAGCGCGGGGACCGACGCGGTCGGTACGACGAGGTCTTCCTTCGAGTAGCGGCTGTATAGCGAGGATATCGCCTCAGGCACGCTTTTGCGCGCCTGCCAGATGCGGTCTCTCGTGCTTCTGGTGTCTGCGATGTAGACTTCATTGGCACCGTGCTGCTGCGACAGTTTGCCTATCGCTTCAAACTGTTCCTCAACGCGCTCTTCATCATTGTCCTCAAGCTGTATTATCAGCGCGGCCCCGGCGTCGCCTGCCGGCACGCTTGTGTGCAGATATCTTTCGGCAAGCGACAGCGCGTTTTTGTCGAGGAATTCGACGGAAGCCGGTATCAGGCCGCCCTCGGATATTATGCGCGGCACAAAGTTTATCGCAGTCTGTGCGTCCGGGAACGCCGCCAGCAGATCGACAGAGTGGCGCGGCAGCGGCAGCAGCTTCAGCACGGCCTTCGTTATCACGGCAAGGATGCCCTCCGACCCCGCTATAAGGTGTACGAAGTCAAGCCCTGTCACATCCTTGCGCCTTTTGCCGCCGAACCAGGTGACGCTGCCGTCGGGCAGGACCGCTTCCAGCGCGAGCAGCTGTGCCCCGGTGGCGCCGTATTTTATCACTTTGTTGCCGCCGGCGTTTTCCGCAATGTTTCCGCCTATGTAGGAGGCGTCTCCGCTGCAGGGATCCCCGGCGTAGAGCAGACCGTGACGCGCCGCCATCCTGCTTATCTCAGCTGTGACCACGCCCGGCTCGGTAGTTATCGTGAGGTTTTCTTCGTCAAGCTCCAGTATGTGGTTCATCTTTTCGAAGCTCATAACGATGCCGCCGAAGACCGGCAGCGCCCCTCCCGAGAGTCCCGTGCCCGCTCCGCGCGGCGTTACCGGGATCCGGTATTTGTGAGCCGTTTTCATGATGGCGGCCACATGTTCGGTGCTTTCCGGGAAGAGCAGCATCTCCGCCGTATATTTTCTGCCGTAGCTGCTCTGGGGGACTTCGTCATGCGAGTAGGTATCGAGTTTTTCCTCGTCTGTGCAGACGTTGTTCGCGCCGATTTTTTCTTTTATCTCGTCGGCGATCTCGCGGGTTATCTTATTATATGAGAAGAGAGCATTCACTTTTTCTTTCCTCCGAAGCTGGTGTCAGGATATAATATTATCATATAAGCCGGAGGCGATAAAGATTGACGGATGATATTGTTCACGGCGTGTCTCTTGCGGGAGAAAAGGACATATATTTCTTCCGCGAAGGCTCGCACAGGAGGATATACGATTTTCTCGGCGCGCATAAGATGTGCCATGACGGCGCGGAGGGCGTCCTTTTTGCGCTGTGGGCGCCGGCCGCGTCGGACGTTTTTGTGATGGGCGACTTCAATTCGTGGAGCAGGGAGAGCCACCCGCTTTCTCCGCGCTGGGATTCCTCAGGAATATGGGAGGGCTTTGTCCCCGGGGCTGCGGCAGGCTGCCGCTATAAGTTTGTGATAAGGACCCAGTCCGGAGATCTTATTGAAAAGAGCGACCCTCTTGCATTTGCAACTGAAGTAATGCCCGCCAACGCCTCTGTTATAGCGGCCGTCTCCTATGAATGGAGCGACGGCGAATGGATGCTGTCGCGCGGTGTTAAAAATGCGCCGGACGCGCCGCAGTCGATATATGAGGTACACGCGGGCTCCTGGCGCCGCAATATGGACAATTCGCTGCCGACGTGGCGCATGCTCGAGAAGGAACTTCCTGACTACGCGGCGGAAAAGGGCTTTACCCACGTGGAGTTCATGCCGGTCATGGAGCATCCCTTCTACGGCTCATGGGGCTATCAGACTACCGGCTATTTCGCCCCGACGTCGCGCTACGGGAGCCCGGAAGAGCTGATGAGCCTGATAAACACACTGCACAGACGCGGCATAGGCGTTATCCTTGACTGGGTGCCCTCACACTTCCCGATGGACTCTTTCGGCCTTTACAGATTTGACGGCACCGCGCTTTACGAGCATGAGGACGCAAGGCGCGGCTTCCACCCGGACTGGAACAGCGCGATATTCAACTACGGACGCGGCGAGGTGCGTTCTTTTCTGATATCTTCCGCCCACTACTGGCTCGACCGCTATCATGCGGACGGCATAAGGGTGGACGCGGTAGCGTCCATGCTCTATCTGGATTATTCGCGAAAAGCCGGCGAATGGCTGCCTAACAGACACGGAGGCAGGGAGAATCTTGAGGCGATAGATTTCCTTAAAGAGCTTAACTGCGCGCTTTACGAAGATTTCGAGGGCATATCGGTCACAGCCGAGGAATCCACGTCATGGCCTGCCGTAACGAAGCCGGTATGGCTCGGGGGGCTCGGTTTCGGCTATAAATGGAATATGGGCTGGATGAACGACTTCATCTCTTATATGTCGCTGGATCCCATATACCGCAAGTACGCTCATGACAGGCTCACTTTCGGCATGTGGTACGCCTATGCCGAGAATTTTGTACTGCCCTTTTCGCACGACGAAGTCGTGTACGGCAAATGCTCTCTCTTTGAAAAGATGCCGGGCGACGAATGGCAGAAGGCCGCAGGCCTGCGGCTTGCGCTCGGCTGGATGCTCTTCCACCCCGGCAAAAAGCTGCTCTTCATGGGGGGAGAATTTGGGCAGAGCAGGGAATGGTGCCACGACCGCGGGCTCGACTGGCATCAGCTTGCGGACGGACTTCACGCCGGCATTGCCGGATGGTTTGCCGATGCCAATAATTTTTACAAAGATCACGCGCAGTTCTGGCAGCTCGACCAGAGCCCGGAGGGCTTTGAATGGATAGACTGCAGCGACAGGGACGCCGGAGTGGTATCATTTATACGCCGTGCCGCAGGCACGTCCGGCCCTGTGGTCATAGCTGCGAATTTCACGCCGGTGGTACGCAGCGGCTACAGGATAGGCCTGCCTCTTCCCGGCTTCTGGCGGGAGGCGTTAAACAGCGACGCCTCGGTGTACGGAGGCTCGGGCTGCGGCAATATGGGCGGCGTTACCGCGGAGGACGTGCCTTTTCACGGGAGAGACCATTCCGCTGAGATAACTCTGCCGCCGCTCTCCTGCACAGTATTTGTAAAAGACGCGCCGGAGCCCGGCGCACAGATATCATCCGAAGCGGAGGAGTAAATATGCCCACAAAAAGAAAATTCCCGAACAGCCGTATGTCTTCTATAGCTATGTCCGGCGGCATACGCGAGATACTGACGCTCGCCGGCAGGATGGAACAGGAAGGCAGAAGCATCATACACATGGAGATCGGAAGGCCGGACTTTGATTCGCCGGAGTGCGCCAAAAAAGTCGCTGTCCATGCGATCGAGAGCGGCAATGTGCACTACACTGACATGGCCGGCGCTTATGACCTGCGCTGTGCGGTCGCCGACAAATACCGCAGGGAAAACGGTATGGACGTCGACGCGGATAAAAACGTAGTCATCACGAACGGCGCGATGGAGGCGCTGACAGCGTCGATGCTGACGCTGCTTGAGCCCGGCGAGGAGATAATAGTCCCGGCGCCCTATTTTTCCGCCTATGCGGACGAGATAGCGATATCTGACGCGAAGCTCGTCGCTGTCCCAACGAAGATGGAAAACGACTTCCGCGTGCGGGCGGAGGACATAGCGGCGGCAGTGACGCCGAAAACAGCCGCGATACTTATCAATTCTCCGAACAACCCGAGCGGCACGGTCCTTACGAGGAAAGACCTTGAAGATATAGCGGCGCTTGCCATAGAAAAGGATCTGTGGGTGATATCCGATGAGTGTTACGAAAAGTTCGTTTACGACGGAGAGCATATCAGCATAGCCAGCCTTCCCGGCATGGCCGAGCGCACCGTGACATGCTCCGCCGCGTCAAAGACATGGTCGATGACGGGATGGCGCATCGGCTGGATAGTAGCTCCCGAGTCTATGCGCCAGTATGCGAACAAGTGCCACCAGAATCTGACGACATGTGCCAATTCATTCGCGCAGGCCGGTGTCGTCGAGGCCTTTGCCCATGCGGACGGCGACGTGAAAGCGATGATAGACGAGTACCGCAGACGGCGCGATATGGTCGTCAGGTGGCTCAGCGATATAAAGGGCTTCGAGGCCTACACTCCTTCCGGAGCTTTCTACGCGTTCCCGCGCATAGCAAAGCTCGGCATGGACGGCTTTAAGTTCTGCTCATGGCTGCTTGAAAGATCCGGCGTGTCGACTGTGCCCGGAGAGGTATTCGGTATGCCTGGGCATATACGCATCGCCTATTGCCGCGAATATGACTATATCGAAGAAGGTCTTTCAAGAATCAAAAAGGCGGTTGAGAGCCTTTAGATCTTTGCTTACTGTGAGCGCCGGAGCGGGGCATCTGCCGCTTCCGGCGCTTTTTTTGCTTATGCGAGCAGATCCCAGAGGATCTTCAGCATCAAAAGCGCCAGCACAAGGAGCATCATCGGGCGTATAAATCTCGAGCCTTTTGTGAGCGCCATATGAGCTCCTGCGAAGTTGCCGGCTATGCCGCAGACGGCAGCAGGCAATGCCACGGAGTAGAGTATATTGCCGGAGGCGGCAAAGGTAACAAGAGCCGCGGCGTTTGAGGCCAGGTTCAGCAGCTTTGCGTTGCCTGACGCGGTCTTAAGGTCAAAGCCCATAACTGCCGAGAAGGCCATTATTGCAAATGTGCCGGTGCCGGGGCCGAATATGCCGTCGTAAAAGCCGACCAGAAGCCCTATAGCAAGCGCAAGAGCAGCCGCTTTGTACGGCCTCAGCAAATATGAGCGGTCTTCGTCGCCCATGTTTCTCTTAAATAGTATCAGAGCTGCGGCGCAGGGCAGAATGATAAGCATCATAGCCTTTATCGTACGATCCGAAAGCAGAAGGGCTGTCATAGCGCCGCAGGCGGAGCCTGCAAACGAACCGGCCGCCGCGATGAGCGCGGTGCGGATCCTGACTGCGCCTCCGCGCCAGAATTTCAGCACCGACAATACACATCCGCAGCCGGCGGATAATTTGTTGCAGCCAAGCGCCATATGCGCCGGCATACCTGTAGAAAGGTAAGCCGGAATAGAAATAAGGCCTCCTCCTCCTGCAGAGGCGTCTACAAAGCCGGCAAGAAAAACTAAAAAACATAATAAAAGCATGGATAGCTTTGATATCTCAAAAAAACAATTCATAGATACATCTGCTCCGGGCATGTAAATTAAAGACGCCTGATATTATAATATAATTCGAAT
>JAEEYY010000088.1 GCA_016288355.1 Synergistes sp. | reverse complement strand
CCCGCCGCTGATAGTAGCGTAAACATAAAGGTTTTTGATCGTGCCGCCCGTGTCGAGGCAGCCGAAAAGCCCCTGATAGGCGTTCGTGCTGTTCGATATCTTGTACGTCACCCTATGTCTGTCGCCGTCAAAGGTACCGTTAAACGAACGGCTGTAGCTCTCGCCTATTGGCTTCCACTCCTCGTCGGCGTTGCCGATCTCCGCCGTCAGCCTGAAAAACTTATTTGCATAGAAATTGCCGCCGTTCACCTCCGCCGCCAGTTTCTTCAGACGGCTCCAGTTATCGATCAGGAATGGATCCCCCTCGGAACCGTTGCCGTTCTTGCGCCACACGGCGTAGAGCGTCATGTCCTTCTCCGGCGTACAGTTGGCTCCATCAACGAAGTTCACCGTACCACTCTGCGTCCTCGACCAGCCCGTGAAGAACAACTCCTGGTCTTTGTGGCTCAGTCCCAGCGTCTGCGCCGTGGTCAGCGTCACGGTCACGCCGCTCTTCGTGGTTATTGTCAGCTTGTCCGACGTAAAGGTCCCTCCGTTGGCGTCAAAGGTTATGATGCATTCGTTGGATTTCCAGACGGCATAGAGCGTCACGTCATCCGTGGGCGCATAAGGGGCTCCATCGGTGTACTCCGCTTTTTTCGCGTCCTTCGCCGTCGCCCATCCCGTGAAAACCAAATCTGCGTTCACGTTTTGCAGGTCGAGCTTCGCCTTGGTGAGCAATGGGGCCGAGGAGTTGACGGGGATGCGCTGCGTGGTGATGCCCGCTTTCAGCATTCCGCCATCGTTGGGGTCAAACGTGACGACGTAATTTGAGGGGGTATGTTCGGCCCATGTGAGCAATTTGCCGCTCAAAGCCTCTTCAACGCTGGCCCCCTCCGTGACCTCCTTGCCGGTGCTCTTTTCCTTCAGAATGCCCTTCTCGCTGGAATAGGCGATCTTGGCAGCCTTGCGTTTGTCGCCGAAAGCCTCCGGGCTGATCTTCAGATCGTGCAGATTATTCTTCTTCGGGACCATAAAGGTGAGCGTTTCAAGATCGAAGCACTGATAGAATGCTTGTTGGCCGATATGGGTCAGGGTATCGGGCAGGATGAGCGTCCTGAAGCCAGAACAGTTCAGGAATGCCTTGTCCCCGATGGTCTCCACCTTCTTGCCCATGGTGAGAGAGTTGATTCCCCAGCAGCCATAGAACGCGCTGGCCCCGATACTGGTCACGGTGTCGGAGATGATGACGCGCGTGGGCTGAGTGTAGGAATGAAATGCGCTGTCGCCGATGTGGGTGACGCCTTCCCCGATGATGATCGCGTTGATGCTCGACTTGTGGGAGGACCAGGGACTTATGTTATCCGTCATTTTGCCCGAGCCGCTGCCGGTGTAGCTGATGGTGAGCGTGCTGTCGGCGAAGTCCCACTTCACGCCGTCGCCGCAGTTGCCGCCGTCCGCCGTCGCGTTGCCGCAGAACAGTCCCAGGAACAACAGCGCAGATAAAATTTTTTTCATGAGCCCCTCTCCTTATAAAGCAAAAGCAAAGATTCAGGAAGGATTTCCCTCCTGATTTTCAATCAAAAGACGAAAACCGGCACGACCTTCACGCACCGTTCCCGCTCTGCGGGGCCAAGATAGCGCGAGTCAAACCCGCGGGGCGAGTTGCTGAGCAGCCACACCTCGTCTGACGCAAGCTGAAGCGGCAGGGGAAACGCCCGCAGTTCGTTCCCGGCCCTGTCAAACGACAACGGCATACTGTCCGGCACGATCTGGCCGTTTACACGCAGAAAGCCGCTTTCATCCGCCTCAATTCTATCATAAGAAAGACCCGCCACGCGCTTCAGGTAGGGCGTCACCCTTCCAAAATCGTTTGGGCGTCGATAGGTCTCCGGCACCCAGTCAATGGAGCGGAACGCCTCAAAGGGGACCTCCACAATGTCCCCCGCGCAAAGGGGCCCGTCCACCCGCCGCCACAGTCCCAGAGGCACGGAGGCCGACAGGTTCACGGTGAAGCCGCCAAAATAAAGCAGGGCGGCAACCGCCGCCCCAAAGATCAGGACGTATATTGCCGCTTTCTGCCCGGTTTTGAATTTCTTTTCCCCGCTGTCCGGTGTCATATCCTCAGCGTCCCTGGCTCGTGCTCCAGACTCGTGGAAACACAATATCATGCTGCACGAAGATCATGAAGCGGTATCCGGGCTTTACCATTATTGTTGGCTGGCGGTCCATCCCTTTCGAGATGATCCGCGTCATGGCCTCCGCGATGGCCGACGCCACACGCTCCGAGAGGATCGATCCCACGTCCTTGTTGTTATTATTGTTGTTATTATTGTTGTTGTTGTTCGGTTGGGCAAGTTCCACTCCCGCGCCCAGCAGGGACACCAGCAGGGCAGAGGTGATCATGGACCCCCAGTGCTTGTCCACCCGCTGCTTGAAGCCCGTGTAGCCGCTCTGATCCGTGCCCTGAAGGTTGTCCAGCAGCAGACTTGAGCCATCCGGGAAGATGAGCCGGCTCCAGATCACCAGTGCTCGGTTCTGCCCGTAGGTGATCTGATTGTCATACTTCCCAATCACCCTGGAGCCCCGTGGGATGAGCAGAAAGCGCCCCGAGGCCGTGTCCCACACGTTCTCGGAGACCTGGGCAATCAGGTTGCCCGGCAGGTCAGAGTTGAGACCGGAGATGAGCACGCAGGGCAGCACCGCCCCTGCCTTCAGCTCCAGCGCGCTGACCGGAAAGGCCCGCGTGTGCTGGGAGTATTCCGCGGGCAGCTCCTGCTGGCGGAACGACTCTTTCCGGGCCCAGCCGTTGGGGTCGCTGCCGGAATTCATGTCTGGCATGAGGCCCGCTGCGTTGGACTGAACGGCCCCCATTGTGCCGTTGGACATCTCGGTCCCAATGGCGGCAGGGAAGGTCCCCTGTGTCCCGGCCTGAAATCCGGCTTGCGGCTCCTGCCTCCCGAAGCCCTGAATGGCGGTGGGGGCGGAAGCAGCCTGCATACGCTGTGCCTGGTCCTGCCGCCTGCTGTCGGTGATGTTCCGTACCCTGTTCCCGCCAGTGGACGGGAGGTAGGCGGGGCGAATGCTACGCTGGAGCTGCCGCGCTTCCTGTTCCACCAGTTCTGGCTGGACGGGTGTGGGTACGGCCTCGCGCACAGGGGCAGGGGCTGTCGGCTGCGGTTGTGGTGTGACCACAGGCGCAGCCGGCTCCGGCCGCTCGGCCTCTTTCGGGGGCGGAGGAATGACGATGGAAGCGCCGCGCGACGCCTCGATGACCTCCTTCGGGGCATTGCTGCTTTTGATGACGTTGTCGGAGTTCAAAATCGTGAACGTCACGAGGGTGAAGAGCGCACCGGCCGCTATGAAGATGAAAAGGGCCACGCGCTTCGTCGTCGAACCTTTCCCCTGGTTTTGCCCCTGCGAGGGGTCAAAGCGCTCCATCTCTGAGCCGGCCCCCCCCTCTTCATTTTTATGTTTCCAGGCCATTTACCTTCAGCTCCCCTTCCTGTTGCGGCTCTCCTTGACGTTGCTGTCGATGAGCTTATCCTTGCGGAGGATGACGACCCTCTTGGAGCCGATCTTCAAGTAGCCCTTGTCAAAGAGACGGTCCACAATGTAGTAACGCCCCTTGACGCGGAAGTTCGTCAGGGTTTCTTTCCTGTCGAGCTGAATGTAGAACGCCGGGGTCTCGCTGAACCGGAAGGGCATCCGGATATAGGTCTTGTTCCCATCGTCAAAGACGGCCTCCGGGGCCCAATCGACCTTGCCGGCGTTCGTGATGGAATACTGCGTATAAAGACCGTCGAGGTCAACGCCGGACAGGCCGACCTGTATCTCGTCCTCCAGGGGCTTCTCCTTCTTGCTGGTGCCATCCTTGCGGAAAAGGTAGGTCAGGTCACTGGTGGGGTAGGAGAACGCCACACCGCGAAGGTACTCCGCCTTCTCGGACGACGTGAAGTCCAGGTTATAGGTCCTCCGGTCCGTGTGGATGAGGAGGTTGGTGGATATCCCAGGCTGACTGGGCTTCACCACGATGTGAGCGACGGGCAGGCCGTCCTTCATGGACTGGGACGGCGAGAACTGCCAGCGGATGGAGTCCCCGGCGTGTACGCCCATGATCTCCTCGCCCGGCTCCAGGGCCACGTCGGTCATGCGCAGCGGGCGGCAGGTGATGACCGGCACGACATCACCATAGGGGTAGATGACATAACCCTGCTCGCCCAGGAAGGGATTGGCAGCCTTCTTTGCCGTGTCAAACTCCTTCTGCATCCCCATCACCAACTGGTCATAGCGGCGCAGCTTGATCTCCATGTCCAGCTTCTCCCACTGCTGGATGCGCTCTCGTTCCTCCTTGGCCTCCTGAAGCGCCTGATACTGCTCCTCTGCGGCCTGGAGGGCCGCCAGATCGCTTTGTTGCGGCTGATAAACATAATCGTCCTCAAGACCAACCTCCGATGGAAGGATGATCCGGCCTGTCTCCGGGTCATAGCCGGGGGTGGCTGCGATGACGGTGGAGGGCGCCGCGAACAGGCACGTCATGAACAGCAGAACAAAAATCTTGCGTTTCATCTTCTCATACCCTTTCATTTAAAACTCTTTTGCGCTATTGGGCGCTTTTGTCAACATCCTGAGCCATGTTCAGCTCAGTGATGTATATTCCAAGGGGATTCTTGATGACTTCCGCAAGGTCAAGGACGGGCGAGGTGGCGATGGTGACGATGGCGCGCCACTCCGTGCTGCCCGTGACCTCGCCCCGGCGGATGATGTTCTCTGTCCAGAGCACTTGCCACGACTTGCCGCCGCCGCCTATCGCCAGGACGGACTTCACGTCGACCTGCGTAGTGTAGTCACCGCCCGTGAAGGGGTTGTTGTTGCGGTAGTAGTTGGACACCACGCCTTCGGCGGAACTGTCCCTGGCGATGTAGTCATAGACGCCGTTGACCATGGCCCTCTGGGCGTAGGTGTCCGAGACGATGGTCTTGAAGTTGGAAAAGAACCGGGCCAGCGCGGCGATGACGATGCGGCTGTCCAGGTTCGAGCCCTCCTCGGCGGACTTGATCGCCACAGAGTAGCCCTGTCGGTCAACCTGCACGACATACGGAATGACCTTGTTCTGAGTCGCCATCCAGATCATCATCCCGCCGAAAGCGAGGCTCAGCAGTAGCAGGAACAAAGCGATCTGCCGCCACCGCGCTGCCTCGTTCACTGCGGCTCCATACCTGTCCCCATATTCCGCTCTGGCAGAGAGATAGGGGTTCTCCTCATATTCTCTTTTCATCTAACTTCCCCCTCCGTTGATGTCCGCGATGGCGCGGCCGGATTTGGCGCTGTATTCGTCAGGCCGGTATCGGCTCTCCGTTCGGGCAGGATAACCGTCTCCGTCGGGACATAGTTCGTCATGGCCTCGGCGTTGGCGGGATTGTGGACATGATGCGCCCCCTGGTTGACCGCCAGCGGATTATACCCCGCGCCGCTCAGCATCCCGTCCTGCCCCCGGATGTAATCACGCGGGGCGTAGCCGTCCTCGGCGTTGATCACCGCATCCTGAGCGGAAGCCCCGGAGGCCGCGACATACGTCTCCGGCCCAGCCGCGTTTTCCGTTGCCGGGCTGCGCAGGCCGCGCAGCGAATCCATGAATCCGCCGAAGAAACCGCTGCCGCTCCGCGCCACCACGTTCGGCATGCCCGTCAGCGACGTATAGACAACCTGCGTTGCCGGATAGCCAAAGCTCAGTGCCGCCCGGTTCACGATGCCCTGCGCCATGTTTGGCACGTGCTTCACCACCATGTAGATGCAGATCACGCCGCCCAAAATCTGGCCCGCCGCCGTAATGAGCGTCTTCATGTCCGTGGCCTTGCTGAAGCTGTCCTCCCACGCCGGGATGGTGCCCGAGGCCAGCTTATACAGGGCCATGATCATCAGCAGCTTGATGCCGACGGAGATGACGTACTTGACATAGCTCAGGGCGATGTCCCTCGTGTACTCAAAGCCGCCGAAGCCAAGGAGCACCGCCCCGCCGCAGACGACCAGGTACATCTCCGCCAGCGCCAGGGCAAAGAGGCCAGCGATCATGGCAATCACCACCAGGATGATGATGCCCAGCACCGTCACGCCGATGAAGTCCCCCCAGCCGGCGTTCCAGCCCTTCTCAACCAGGCTTCCGTACATTCGTATCCCAGCAGAGAGGATGTTGTCCGGCTGGATGGTTCCCTCTCCTCCCACCTTGCTCCCTATCGCCACAAAGGAGTTGACGATGGTCTGCGGCATGTCGTTGGACATGATCCAGGAGAATATCCCCACGTACAGAATCCATTTCGTCAGGTGAGCGAATACCGTGCCGACGCTGCTCTCCCCATTCAGGAGCATACGGATGAGCCCCAGGGCCAAGGAAAGAGAGGCCAGCCCGATGAAGAGGCTCCGCGCGTACAGCAGCACCGTCGCCATCATACCGGAGCCGGTGGTCGTGAAGTTCTTCACATAGTCCAGCGTGACGTCGATGCCGTAGTCTGCCGCCAACGAGGCGGAAGCGGACAGGAACGCTGCCAGCAATATTAAAGTCAGGAGAATCCTGCGCTGCATGATTTCAGAACCCCACTTTGTAGCTCGTGGCCTTGGGTTTGTAGCTCTTCAGCCCGCCGCAGGCCTCAAGGATGCTCTTGCCCTTCTGCTCCCGCTTGTCGATGGCGTCCCGTTCATACTCCAGGTACGCCGTCATCATGCTCTGAATGGTGTTCTCGTTCCGCACCAGCATCAGGTTTGCATGGTCCAGCAGGGCGCCCAGGGCCTGGATCGCCTGGGTCTGGCCCTTGGGGCTCTTCAGCGTGTCCATGAGCTTGGAGCGCATCTCGTCGTCCGACTTGAAGTCCTGCGCGGAGAGGTTGACAGAGTTCAGGTACGCGACCATCGTTGACTTCATGTTCTTGTACCGGTCGTCGTTGCGCTTCTTCAGTTCGTCGATGGTCATGCCGCTCTTCCATTCCGGGTGGCGGGTCTTCAGCTTGTTCTCCAGGTCGTCCGTCAGGTGCGTGATGACATCCGACTTATTGAGGACCTTGCGGACATCCTCAAAGTTCTTGATCAGCGTGTTCCGCTTGCTCTTGATGTCGTTCACCGTGCTGCTGTCCAGGTGCGCCAGCATGTTCTTCTGGTGCTCGATCATCTTCTTGAGCTGTTCCACCTCATTCTCCGCCGCCTTGAGGATGGACTGCTGCGTCACCTCCTGGGCGAGAAGGGAGAAGCCGACTTTTGGGAATAATAATACTGAAAAAATCATTATTGTGAAGATCTGACTGAGCTTTTTAACGGTCATCTCCGCACACCCCCTCTAAAAACCAAAGCTGTAACTGCTGCAGCCGGACATATCGCACGTTGCCGCGTCCTTGCCTATGACCGTCACGTTCCGGCGGGTTGCGGCCTCGTACTCGACCTCCGACAGCATCTGAGTAAGAGCCATTTCCACCTGGCCCTGCATCTCCGTCAGGGTTCGGTCCGTGATGGCGTTCCCCTGGGCCGCCAGGGCACCGATGACCTGGAGGACGTGCGTCTGGCCCAGGTCGTACACCGTGTCGTCGTAGGCTTTCAGGATGATGTTGGCCAGGAGGGTCCGTATCTGCTGCTCCTCGTCGAAGTTCCGGCCCGCCACGTTCAACCCCTTCATCCAGGCGTCCATCACCGTCCGCCATGCTCCGGCCATCCGGCGCTCCGCGTCGCTCAGGCTCTCGACGTGCGCGGACATGGCCGGGTACCGCTTATTGAACTCGTCCTGAAAGTTGGAGGCGAAAGCCAGGGCGTTGGCGTTAACGAGCCCCGCCCTCACGATTTTGTACGCCTCCATGAACTTTTCCACCCCGTCCGGCTTTCCCTTCTTAACCATGGCCGCCTGCTGTTTCTGGGCCTCCTCCCATCTTGGCACGACCTCCTTCGTCAGTTTCTTCTCCAGGTCCTTCTGTGTGGACTGCGTGGGGGCATAGTCGATGCCGGGAATGGTGAAGGTCCCCAGGAAATCAAAGGGGTTGTCCTTCACGTTCATAAACGTGGGCGCGGAGTCGTAGGTGTAATCGCTGCAGCAGCAGGGCACGGGGATCTTATCATCCGGGATCTTCTGGATCGCCCGGGCCGCGGCGCCTCCTATATAGGGAATGGCGCTCGCCGCCGCTGAAAGAAGCCCCTTGACGATCTTCTGGATCGCTTTCTGCACCAGCTTGGGAGTGCAGAGCTTCACTGCCTTGAAGGGCAGGCCCTTGTTGGGGCCGGCCTTTATCCCCGAGGGCGCGAAGGCGAACATGGCGGCGGAGACCGTCAGGACGATGACCAGCGGCATCATCAGCAGCTTGTTGTTGAGCAGTTTTCTCATTGTCCCCGCCTCCTAAAAGCCGATCTTGTGGCTCTTTCCGGTGTCCTTTGTGTTCGCCGCTTCGTGCCCTATCGTCGTGATGTTCGACTGGATGGCCGCATTTTTGGAGTTCTTCGCCTGATCCAGGACCATCTTCCTGTCATGGAAGGACAAAATGGCATACTCGTTCAGCTCAGTCAACGCGGCCTGTTGGTCGGTCATGGCCGTGGCGAGCTGAAGCATCTTTGTCTGCCCTTTCTCCGGCGGCACGATGAACAGTAGCATCATCAGGTCCTTCATGACCGGCATGATCCCATCGACGATCTCATGCTGTATCGGATAGGTGGGGTTCTTGTCCAGCACCGCTGCCGTCCACACCTTCCAGTTCTTGACCACGTCGTCCAGCATCGCTTCGAGGACCTGATACAGCATCATCCGCTTGCTGAAGCCGAATCCGCCCAGGTTCAGCGCATCCTTCAGAGAGTTCATGACATCCGTCACGCCGCTGATGAGCGTCGGGATGCTGGTGATAGCGCTCCAGCCGGACTTCTTGACGTTCAACACTTTCTTGAAATCCTCGATCACTTTGCTGATCTTGTTGAAAAGCTCCCTGACGTTGCCCAGCGGATCCTTTTCCCCGTCGGCCTTTATCATCTCGTTATACAGGGCGTTCATGGCGTCCAGCATGCTGGTGTAATGCTCGCCCGCCTTCCCGGCGGCCAGGACGTTGGCAAGGCTGTGCTTCCGCAAATAGCTGTTGATGCGGTCCTCCTCCCCGTTCATGGGCGTTATCCCCGTGTATGTGGCCGGGAGGTAGCTCAGGATATCCGCCGGCAGGGGCCGCTTCCGAAAATCGGTCGAGTGGACTCCATACTCCTGATGCTTCTTCAGAATGGCTTCATACGTGCCCGCCAGCGCCGCCGACCGCGCGATCTGGATGCTCTTGACCATGGCCTCGGCCTGGATGACCAGCTCCCGGGAGCCCGCATCCTCGACCCAGTGCTTGTTCCAGACCTTCTTCTGCATATCCTCCAGGTGCGGGTCCTTCGTCTTGATGGCAAGGTCGATCTCGCCCTTCCAGAAGCCGCTGGGGAGACTCTTGAAGATAGTGCCCAGGTTGCTGAATATCTCACTCCACTGGCCCAGCTCCCCCAGGTCCATGGGGATGCAGGGACAATACTCAAACTTGCGCCCCGTGATGATGCCCCACCAGTAGTCCCAAAATCCGTCGCTGTACCTCTTGCACTTCTTCGTGCGGAACACCTCGACGACCTGCTTCGGGTCGTCGTCCCCCCACACGGCGGTCGGCTCCTCCATGGGGGACATAGCCCCCAGCACGATGAGGCAAAGAGCCAGGGCGGCAATTTTGAGGAATTTACACAGCCGTCTCATGCTTCTCCGCTGCCTCCGGGTGCAGCTCCACGTCCAGCTTCTTCCATTCATCGGCCCAATCCGGCAGCTCTCGATACCGAAGCCAGTAAATAGGCCAGTCCCGGCCGTACTGTTTTCTCAATTCCTCGACCTTGGCCAGCTCGTCACCGCTGCTGGCCCCCACAAAGGCCAGTGCCACGGGGCCCAGCCCAAGGTTGAACACCCGCCGCCCGCTGGGCGACACGATGTAATATTCCCGCTTGCGGACCAT
>JAEEYY010000087.1 GCA_016288355.1 Synergistes sp. | reverse complement strand
TTGACTGTCATCTGTGCATTCGGTAATTGCCTTATGTGTGCTCTCCTGCTTTTGAATACTTAAATTCCTTCTTGTCTGTATCCCGGAATTTACCCCTTCTATGTGGAATTTCAACTTGCAATTGACCAGTGTTTCAAAAATGTCGGTGTTTCAGATCGTGTTGAAATGCGTTCGTTACTGCTGCCCGCTTTATCGCAAATCGCTGTTTTCAAAAATGCACATATGAGCGTTTCACTGCCGTTTTGAGCGGTTTAAGAAAATCATAACCACCGGCTGAGCCGGTGGTATGTCCAGGCCCTATAAGGGCCTATTACCGGCAGCTCTTATCGAGCTTGAAGTCCGTCAATCGCACCTCTTTCCCAGGCGACCCCTAAAGGGGTTTCCTGGGCTTTTTATTGCCTGCGTTCACCGGCTTACCCGTAAACGGGTCCGTTGGCTCAAACAGTGTTAACTGATCTGACTGATAGTCTTCCTGAAGCTGCTGCCTTATATACTCCGCTATCTTTTTCTGATTGCGACCCACTGTATCTACATAATATCCACGACACCAAAAGTGTCTGTTGCCATACTTGTATTTCATCTGTGCAAACTTATCGAATATCATCAGCGAGCTCTTTCCCTTCAGATATCCCATTATTTGCGAAACGCTGTACTTTGGCGGTATAGATATCAACATGTGGACATGATCAGGGCACAGCTCTGCTTCTACTATTTCTATCTCTTTTCTTTCGCAGAGACTTCTCAGAATTTTGCCTATTTCTCCTTTTATCTTTCCATAGACTATTTGTCTCCTGAATTTTGGAGCGAACACTATATGATATTTGCAATTCCATTTCGTGTGTGCTAATGTCTCACTGTCCATTTCGGGCCTCCTCTGCACGTTGATTGGGACGGTTGACGGACCTTCCTGATCTTACGGCAGAGGAGATTCTATGCATAGCTATAAGCAAAATGAACCCCCGGCATAGCCGGGGGATTTCTCAGAACATAAAAAAGCCGTTCCTCTTTTATGAGGAACGGCTTTTAAGATGCTTTCAGATGCCTGTTAGAACGCCGGTACGATGCCCTTAGGCACGAGTTCCTTATTGATGAATTCCTTGACTTCCTTTGAGTTGGAAGCTTTTACAAGCGCCTTTATCGCGTCGGAGTCCTTCTCTTCCTCACGCACCGCTACAACGTTGGCATAGGGGCTGTCCTTGCCTTCGATGATTATCGCGTCCTTTGCGGGGATAAGACCTGCTTCGACCGCGAAGTTCGTGTTTATGACCGCCGCGTCGACGTCCTGCAGCGTGCGCGGGAGCTGTGCCGCGTCAAGCTCGCGAATCTTGAGATTCTTCGGGTTTTCCGTGATATCGCGCGCGGTCACGAGTTCTCCGGCCTTCACCTTGATGAGGCCGCCCTTCTCAAGCAGACGCAGCGCGCGGGCGCAGTTTGTCGCGTCGTTGGGGATAGCTATCTGCGCGCCCTTTTTCAGATCGTCGATCTTGCTTATCTTTTTCGAGTAGAAGCCGAGCGGCTCGATGTGGATCTTGGCGACCCATGTAAGCTTCAGCCCCTTTTCCTTCACGGTGTTCTCAAGGTAGGGGATGTGCTGGAAGAAGTTCGCGTCCAGCGATTTTTCGGCAAGAGCGGTGTTCGGCGTGACATAGTCGGTGAATTCTACTATCTTAAGATCGTAGCCCTCTTTTGCCACAAGCTGCTTCACGACGTTCATGATGTCCTTGTGCGGGAACGGCGTGACTCCGATCTTGATCTCCTTGCCAGCCGCGAAAGCCGCCGCCGGTATCAGTAGTGCGATGATAAGCGCAAATACCAGTTTCTTCATTTCTCATTTCTCCTTTTCAGCTATTTTTGTTTTTTAAAGATTTTATGCCTCAGAACGCAGGGATGCTCGCTGATATGCCGATGACCGCCTCCGTTATCTGATCTTTTCGTAGATGTAATTGCCTATGTACTGAATGACCTGGACGATAACTATCAGGATAGCTACCGAATAGATCATTACATCCGTCTGGAACCTGTTGTAGCCGTACTTTATCGCAAGGTCTCCGAGCCCGCCGCCGCCTACGACGCCGGCCATCGCGGAATATCCGAGCAGGTTTATCGCAACTACCGCCCAGTTGAGTATGATTGAGGGCATGGCCTCCTTTATCATGACGCCGAATATTATCTGCCATGTCGAAGCGCCGAAGGATCTTGCCGCCTCCACAACGCCGCGGTCCACCTCAAGAAGACTTCCCTCCATAAGGCGTGCGACAAAGGGCGTCGCTGCGATCGTAAGCGGTACTATCGACGCGGTGCTGCCTATCGACGTGCCCGCGATGAGACGCGTAAGCGGAATGATCGCGATGAGCAGTATTATGAACGGGAAAGAGCGAAGCAGGTTGACCGCCGCGTCTATGACCCGGTATACGGCCCTGTTCGGAGAAAGGCCGGAGGGGCCTGTAATTATCATAAGCACCGCGACGCAGGAGCCGAATATCCCGGAGAAGAACGTCGATATCGCCACCATGTACAGCGTTTCCCACAGCGCCGCCAGTAATTCACTTCCCATCCTTCATTACCTCCCAGAACATTTTGTTTTCGCCCAGCCACTTTTCTATCTGAGGAACGTCGCTGTCGGCAACGTTTATTATCAGGAAGCCCATGACGCTGTCGCGGTATCTTTCGATGCGCCCGCCGACGATAGAGAAATCGATATTCAGTCCGCGAGCCATCTTCGCTATAATGCCTTCGTTCGCGACTTCCTTCGGGAACATCAGCCTGATGTTCGTGCCGGAGGGGATGACCGCGTAGTCGTCTGTGATAAGCTTCCTGAGCTCCGGCCCGGGGGCGAGGAAGAGCTTTTCGGTGTCGCCGGAAGCTACTATCTTTCCGCCGTCAAGGATGATGACCTTGTTGCAGATCATCTTGACGACCTCCATCTGGTGCGTTACGACGACGATGGTCACATTGAGCTTTGTGTTTATATCCATAAGCAGCTCGAGTATCGAGATCGTCGTTTTGGGGTCAAGCGCGGAAGTCGCCTCGTCGCAGAGCAGTATCTCCGGGTTCAGCGCAAGAGCCCTTGCAATGCCCACGCGCTGCTTCTGCCCGCCGCTCAGGTTGCGCACCTTTTCGTGCTTCTTGCCGGTGAGTCCTACCAGCTCAAGCAGCTCTGACGCGCGCTTTTCGGCCTCCGCTTTGGGCGTCCCCCACACCTTCAGCGGAAAAAGGATATTCTCGAAGACGTCCTTCCGGTTCATGAGGTTGAAATTCTGGAAGATCATCCCCATGTCCCGGCGCAGCAGCTTGAGCTCTTTGTCGTCGAGCTCTTTTACCTCTTTGCCGTTTACGCGCACGCTCCCCTCGCTGTAGCTTTCGAGGCCGTTCATGCAGCGCAGCAGCGTCGACTTGCCGGCGCCGGAATGCCCCACGATGCCGAAGACGTCGCCTTTTTGTACATTAAGGGAAATATCGGAGAGGACCTTGTGTTCCCCGAAATACTTTCCCAGACCCTGTATCTCTATCATAATAACTCCCCTTTACAGGATTATTGAGCCGCAATAAAAAAGACCGAAGTCCGAAAGGCTCCGGTCTTATGATCTCTGCCCGCAAGACGCGCTCAGGCGTCCGGCAAATCACAAGAGGAGCCGTCTGCCGAAGCGCACATCATCATGTCATATGCCGGATATCTCTCAGAAAACTTCATCAGCGCTCCTCCTTCTTCAAATATGGAAACATTGTAGTAATTCGCTCCTGTATTGTCAACAGTACGGAGCGAAAGGCGGTTCGGTCTGTCTTGCCGACGTTTTTTCCATGTGGTATTATGGCGGCGGTCAACCGAATAATGGCTCTCTGCGCGGGGGAATGCGGTGAGACGCCGCAGCGGCCCCGCCACTGTGACCCTAACGGGAAGCCAGGAAACCGGCGCGGAGAAACGGAGATGTTATGCGCGGGCGTTTCTCATCCATCTGATCTGCAAGTCAAGGAAGCCGCCGGGCTTCCTTTTTTGTTTTGATAAAGGAGATCTTTGCTTTGAAACATTTGCTGCGTGCTTTTCTTATCGTCTTTCTGATGTCCGTCTGCGCCGCGGCCTCCGCCGCGCCGCACAGGATCATATCGCTCACGCCGGTCGGCACGGAGATACTCTTTGACCTGGGACAGGGCGACAACATCGCCGGGGTGACATACTTCTGCGACTATCCCCCCGAGGCGCTGAAAAAGCCGAAGATAGGCGGCTATTCGGAGGTCAATTTTGAAAAGCTTCTGCTGCAGAACGCGGACCTTATCGTGCTGCAGGATATGCACAGGCAGTTCTGCGCCGATCTCGACAGACTGAAGATCCCCTATCTGATCGTCAAACAGGAAAGCATAAACGATATCTACGAAGCGCTTGCGGCGCTGGGGAAGGTCTGCGGGGCCGAAAAAAAGGCGGCGGAGATCACCGCGCAGATGAAAAGCGGGATAGAGGCGGTCGAAAAGAAAGTAAAAGGCCTTCCGGTGTCTAGGGTGTTGCTCTGCGTATCGCGCGAGCTCACCGAAAAAAGCATATCCATATTTTACGCGGCGGGAGAGAGGACCTTCTACAACGAGATCATAGAACGCGTGGGCGGAAAGAACGCTCTTAAAGGAAAGACCGCGGCCGCCTACCCGAAGATATCGCAGGAGGGGCTGATAGATCTCGACCCCGAGGTGATAATCGACCTTGTCGGAGAGAGGTCCTTCTACCATTCGATGGAAAATGTGGATCTTGACAAAGTATTCAAAAAGGATTATCTGACGGGAC
Organism: Synergistes sp.; assembly: GCA_016288355.1. Classification (GTDB taxonomy): domain Bacteria; phylum Synergistota; class Synergistia; order Synergistales; family Synergistaceae; genus Synergistes. Next base: position 1,072 of record JAEEYY010000087.1, on the reverse strand, counting down.
AGTGGATGACCTGCGCTTCGGTCAATGCTGTCAAAAACAAACGCGTAACGGTGCTTGACGGCACGGTATACCTCAGGCCGGGGCCGCGGCTGCCGGTGATCATGAAAGCCTTTGCGCAGGCGGTCCACCCGGAGATCAAATGGTGAACGAGATCCTTGAGATAAAAGAGCTCTCATATTCGGCCGGAGAAAAGGATATCCTCTCGGATATCTCCTTCAGCGTTCCGCGCGGAGGCTTCCTTACGATAATAGGCCCCAACGGCGCCGGAAAAAGCACGCTGCTCAAATGCGCCGGCGGGCTGCTCCCCTGCAGGGGCGATATATTTGTCGAAGGCCGGAACATAAAAGGGATGAGCGAAAGGGAGCGCGCAAAGTATATCGCCTGGGTCCATCAGGGCGGGAGCGACCGGCTGCCGCTTACCGTGCGCCGCTTTGCATCGCTGTCGCGCTATCCCTGGCGTCCGGTGCTTGCCGGGGAGTCCGAAGAAGACCGCCGGGCCGTAAAAGAAGCGCTGGCACGCGCCGGGGTGGAAGCCCTTGCGGAGCGCACGCTCTCATCTCTTTCCGGCGGCGAACGGCAGCGCGCGCTGCTTGCCGCGGCGCTGGCGCAGGGCACGGAGATACTTTTCCTCGACGAGCCGACGAGTTTTCTGGACTACCGCCACCAGGTCGAAGTGATGAACCTGATAGAGCGCATAAACGCCGAAGGCATGACTGTGATCATGGTGACTCACGATATAAACCACGCGCTCCACGCAAGCAGGGATATACTTGCGCTGAAGGACGGAAAAGCCGTATGGCGCGGCGCGGCCGACAGCCTGCCCGTCGCCTCGGTGCTTGCCGATATATTCGAGACAGGCTTCTCCTTCTTCCGCGGCGACGGCCAGAAACGCCCCTATGCGGCGCCCTCGGGTTTCGTGTCATGATGAATAAAAAGTTTCTGCTTCTCGTGCTGCTCTCTCTTGCGGTGCTGCTTTCCGCCCCGTTTATAGGCGCGCATGCGATATCTGTATCCGATATCATAGGAGGCGGGGCGGGTTCCAGGATACTGCTGGACCTGCGCCTGCCGCGCG
>JAEEYY010000086.1 GCA_016288355.1 Synergistes sp. | reverse complement strand
TCATGCCGCGCAGCGAACAATTCATGCCCGCAGAAGTTAATGCCTCTCCAGGAACGGCGGAATTAAGTTTTGTTATTTTTCTGCACGATCTGTTAACATAGACTATGCGAACTGCAATTTCTTTTCTTTCGGGCTGAAGCCGGGAGGAAGAGAGCTCTTTCCACAAATCTTATTGCTGTCCGCCGGGTGATACCGGGCGGAGAGAAAGGATGATTCAAAATGTACAGCAAAACAGAATTTCAGGATGCATCGTTTATCGACGAAGCAGAGATATCAGGCTCTCTCGAAGAGGCGAAAAGGCTGGCGAAGGACGCCGGGGCTGTGCGTGCGCTTATTGAAAAGGCGCGCGAGTGCCGCGGTCTGACCCATCGGGAAGCGGCGGTGCTGCTTGAGATAACGGATCCGCAGCTGGAGCATGAGCTTTATTCGCTCGCGAAGGAGATCAAGGAGCGCATCTACGGCCGGCGCATAGTTCTTTTTGCGCCTCTCTATGTTTCCAATTACTGTGTCAACGGCTGCGTTTACTGCGGCTTCCATGCCGGCAACAGCGGTATGTTCCGCAAGAAGCTGACGATGGAAGAGATCGATCTGGAGACAGACGCCATCCTTGCGCTCGGACACAAGCGCATCGCGATGGAGGCCGGCGAAGACCCGGTCAACTGCCCGCTCGACTATATAATCGACTGTATAAACCGCGTATACGCATACAAAAACGACCGCGGCGACTCAATACGCCGCATCAACGTGAACATAGCTGCGACGACTGTTGAGGAGTACCGGCGTCTTAAAGCGGCGCAGATAGGCACGTTCATACTCTTCCAGGAGACCTTTCACCGGCCGACTTACGCTAAGATGCACCCTAAAGGCCCAAAAAGCAATTACGACTGGCATACGACCGCGCTGCACCGCGCGCAGGAGGGCGGGATCGACGATGTGGGGACAGGCGTGCTCTACGGACTGTACGACTACAAGTACGAAACAGTGGCCCAGCTCATGCTTGCCGAATCGCTTGAGAAGATATGCGGCGTCGGGCCGCACACTATATCCGTACCGCGCCTGCGCGAGGCTGAAGGCGTAGATATGAGGCAGTTCCCTCACATTCCCACCGACGAGCAGTTCCTGCGGCTCATAGCAGTCCTTCGTGTCGCTACCCCCTACACCGGCATGATAATATCGACCCGTGAAACGCCGGAGACCAGAAGGAAAGAACTTGACCTCGGCGTCTCTCAGGTCAGCGCCGGTTCCTGCACCGGCATCGGAGGCTACCACAAGGAGACAGGACAGCCCAGGACGCCGGATACGGCGCAATTTAAGATATCCGATGACCGCACTCCCGATGAAGTGCTCACATGGCTCTGCGAAGACGGCTATGTCCCCAGCTACTGCACGGCCTGCTACCGCCAGGGGCGCACAGGCGACCGCTTCATGTCGCTTGCCAAATCCGGGCAGATACACAACTACTGCCAGCCGAACGCGCTGCTCACCTTCAAGGAATATCTTATCGGCTACGGCACCGAACATCTCAGGCAGCTTGGAGAGAAAGTCATAGCCGGGGAAACTGAAAAGATCCCGAACGAAAAGATAAGGGCCCTTACCAAAGAAAGGCTTGCCAGAATCGAAGAAGGAGCTCAGGATCTTTATTTCTAAGAATTGCAATACAAAAGCGGCAGGGGACCCCCTGCCGCTTTTATGACGAGCGTCAGCATTTCAGATACCTGCCAAAAAATCGGTAAGCTTTCCTGTGAACCTGCGGTAAAAGAGTATTTTTCAGCTCCGCCCCTCCTGTTTGACCTCGCTTTGCTCAATGTATATAATACTTTGATGTGCTAAGAAAATTTCTTCATTTTTGAAGTAAGGAGAGATATATATGCCGTATGATTTTTCCGTTATAGAGCCCAAGTGGCAGAAAGAGTGGGCCGATGCGAAGATTTTTGAAGTAGAGGCTGATCCTTCGAAAGAAAAGTTCTACTGCCTCGAGATGTTCCCCTATCCGTCCGGAGCTCTGCATATGGGGCATCTGCGCAACTATTCGATCGGAGACCTGTTTGCCAGGTTCCTGCGTATGCAGGGCAAGAACGTCCTCTACCCGATGGGCTTTGACTCTTTCGGAATGCCGGCGGAAAATGCGGCGATCAAACACAACACGGCTCCTTCCGAGTGGACATGGAGCAACATAGAGCATATGACGGAGCAGCTGAAGCGCGCCGGTTACAGCTACGACTGGCGCCGCCGCGTCGAAACGTGCAGCGTGGACTACTACCGATGGAATCAGTGGCTCTTCCTGCAGTTCTACAAGAAGGGGCTCGTCTACCGCAAGCATGCTCCGGTAAACTGGTGCGAGAAGTGCCAGACGGTGCTCGCAAACGAACAGGTCGTGGACGACGGCGTATGCTGGCGCTGCGGCACTCCTGTCACCAAGCGTGATCTGGACCAGTGGTTCATCCGCATAACCGATTACGCGCAGGAGCTCGTCGACTGCCTTGACGAGCTCAAAGAGGGCTGGCCCGAGCGCGTCCTTACGATGCAGAGAAACTGGATAGGGCGTTCCGAAGGCGTCCACTTCCAGATGGAGATAGCGGATACCGACCTCAAGCTTGAAGCCTTCACGACGCGCATCGACACTATATTCGGAGTCACCTTCGTGGCTCTTGCCGCGGAGCATCCCTATGTTAAGAAGCTTGCGGAGATGGCCGGCGGAAAGAAGGGCGAAGAGATACTTGCCTTTGCGAAGAGGATGGCTTCACGCAGCACTATAGAGCGCACCGCGGTCGGCGTCGACAAGGAAGGGCTTGATACGGGCTTCTTCGCTGTCAACCCGGTAACGGGTGAGAAGTCGCCGCTCTGGATAGCGGACTATATACTGATGGATTACGGCACCGGAGCGATAATGGGCGTTCCGGCACATGACCAGCGCGACTTTGATTTCGCGCGCAAATACAATATACCGATAATAACTGTCGTCCGTCCCGTCGACGGCCCGGCCGAAGACGGCGCAACGATGACCTGCGCCGCGGCCGCGGACGGCATTGCCTGCAATTCCGGCTTCCTTGACGGACTTCCGACAGAAGAAGCCATCAAGAAGGCTGCAGACTGGTTCGAAGAGCACGGCAAGGGAAAGAGGGAGATCCAGTTCCGTCTGCGCGACTGGCTGATCTCACGCCAGCGTTACTGGGGCACCCCGATACCGATGGTCTACTGCGATCACTGCGGCGTAGTCCCGGTGCCGGAGGATCAGCTCCCCGTGAAGCTGCCTCTTGACGTGGAGATGCCGAAAAACGGCGGCAACCCGCTTGCGCTGCGTCCCGACTGGTACAACACGACCTGCCCGGTCTGCGGAGGCCCGGCCCGCCGCGAGACCGATACGATGGATACGTTCTTCTGCTCGTCCTGGTACTTTGACAGATACACCTCGCCGTGGGTCAGCGACGCGCCGTTCGACAAGGACGCCGCAAAGTACTGGATGACGGTCGACCAGTATATCGGCGGCATAGAGCATGCCTGCCTGCATCTTATCTACGCCCGCTTCTTCACTAAAGTACTCTCCGATCTCGGACTGCTGCCTTCAGATATGCGCGAGCCGTTCAAGCGCCTGCTGACTCAGGGCATGGTCATCAAAGACGGCGCGAAGATGTCCAAATCACTGGGCAACGTCGTTGACCCGGATGAAATAATCAAGAGATACGGAGCAGACACGGCGCGTCTGTTCATACTCTTCGCAGCTCCGCCGGAAAAGGACCTTGACTGGTCCGAGCGCGGGGTCGAAGGCGCCAGCCGCTTCCTCGGCAGAGTCTTCCGCCTTGTGGAACAGAACCTCGAAGGTCTGAAAAACGCATCTGCGCAGCGCCTAAAGCTGGACGAGCTGACTGATGCGGAAGAGCGCAAGATGAAGCGCATAACCCACAGCACGCTTGACCGCGTTACGAAGGACATCCGCGACGAGCGCCAGTTCAACACCGCTGTTGCGCGCCTTATGGAGCTTACCAACGCGCTTATCGCATTTGCCCCGAAGGACGACAAAGGCTGGACTGTAATGCGTGAAGCCGTAGAGACGCTTCTCTGCTGCCTGTCGCCGTTTGCTCCGCATATAACGGAAGAGCTCTGGCATATGCTCGGCAACGAAGACTTCCTTTCTGTGCACAAGTGGTTTGAAGTCGACGAAAGCGCTCTTGTTGAAGACAGCGTAACAGTAGTCCTGCAGATAAACGGGAAAGTCCGCGAGCAGTTTGAGGTGCCGGCGGGACTGTCGAAAGAGGATCTGCTTGCCGAAGTAATGTCCCGCGAGGCTACCAGAAAGCGCCTTGAGGGCAAAGAAGTGGTCAAGACGATAGCCGTCCCCGGCAAACTTGTTAATATAGTGGTGAAGGGCTGATGCCGTCGCTCCTCCTTATAGCCGCCTCTGGCACAGCGCAAAGGCGTCTTCTGGAGGAGAGCTGTGCCGGGCTGGAAAAGAAGGGCTACACAGCTGCCGGAAGCCAGGAGGGCGGGGAGTGGAATTCCGTCCTTTCTGACAATATGACTTCCGGCCTTTTTGATGAGAACCGATATGTCGTAGTGGAATCGGCGCCGCTTCTCGGGGATTTCCCCGAGAAGCTTTCGTTTATGGTCACCCCTGATGCTTCCACTGTTATCGTGCTTGTTTATGAGAGCGACCCCAAACTGCAGCCGTCGAAGTTTATTCCCCAGAGCGTCCTGTCGCAGTGCCGCACCGTTAAGGCGGAAGCGTTCCCGCGCTGGCCGCGCGAACGCCAGATATGGGTCACGCGCGCCGCGGAAGAGCTTGGCGTAAAAGTCGCGCCGGACGGCGCCGCTATGATCGTGGAGCTCCTTGACGATCCCGAAGAGATACGCGCCCAGCTCAAAAGCCTTGCCCGGCTCAAAAAGGATGCCCCGGTAACCGCCGGCGACGTGGAAGACCTCTGTCTTGACGACGGAAGCCGCAATATGCTGCGCCTGCTGGACGGACTCTGCAAAGGAGACAGCGCAGCTGTTTTGAAGAGCTTAAGAAGCCTCCCGGAAACCGACGAACTGATACCGGCGCTGGTGCCGATCCATAACAGGATGCGCCTTGCGTGGTACGCCGGACTAGGCCGTTCGTCCGCCGCCTTTGCGAAAGCGCTGGGCGCAAGAGATTACGCCTGGCGCATGGGCTGTCAGGCCGACAGGATATACGGACACGCTGCGCTTACAGAATTTATCGCGGATCTGATCAGGATAAACATAGAAGAAAGAAGCAGCGCCGGAGCGGGATGGCACGGACTGGAAACAGCGGTGATCAGGCTGATGGAAAAAACCGCCGTGAAAGGAATAAAAAATAAGCGGAACTCTTTTTGAGAGCTCCGCATTTTTTCAGTTGAGGGCAGGACAGTTAAGCAGAAAGAGTTTTTATCTTTGCCGCCATGCTGGCCTTGCGGCGAGCAACAGTATTACGGTGGACGACGCCCTTAATTACCGCCTTATCCAATACGCCCTGAGCGTCATTCATCCGCTTATTAGCAAGTTCAGCGTCCTTGCTCTCTACCGCTTCGAGGAATTTCTTTACCGCGTTCTTGCAGCGGGTCTTCCAGAAACGGTTGTAAATGCGGTTTCTCTCAGTGATCAGGACTCGTTTCTTTGCTGATTTCTTGTTTGGCAATGCCGTCACCTCCTTCACAAAGACAGCGAACATCTTAGCACAAATACGCGCTCTTATGCAATACCTTAAAAAAATTCACCGGAATAAAGTAAGATTTTCTTGCGGCAATTCCTACTCTATGCTATATTTAACAGGTTGTTTGAGAGCCGATAATTCTGTACAGAATTTTTGATAGTTTGATAACGATGAAAATTGCAGGAGGTGTAGTTTAGTGAAACGGACATTTCAGCCGCATAATGTAAGGCGTAAGCGCGCAATGGGCTTCCTCGAGCGTTCCGCGACACCCAGCGGTCGCCGCATTCTCAGAAATCGCCGCCGTAAGGGTAGGGCGCGTCTCGCCGTTTAATCAGCTGTGAATTTTGGCTTCCCTGCCGAAAAAAGGCTCATAAAGGGCTGGCAGTTTGATCTTGTTTTCCGCACCGGGCGCCGAGAAACCGGCGCATTGGTGCGGTTGCTGTTTTTAACGGATATGGGGGGCGCACCGAAAGCCGGAGTCGCGGTAGGTAAAAAAATAGCCTGTGCCGCAGAGAGGTCACGAGGACGGCGTATAATGCGCGAAGCGCTGCGCAGGTTTATGCCTTGGATAAAAGACGGGGTCTGGATCGTAGCTTCACTGAAAGAAAGCGCCCTCGACGCCTCTGCCTGCGATATCTACCGTGACATGGCCAGGCTGCTCAAGCGCAGCAGGCT
>JAEEYY010000085.1 GCA_016288355.1 Synergistes sp. | reverse complement strand
CATACATCCCTTCAACGACCCGCAGATAATCGAAGGGCAGGCGACGCTGGGGCTCGACATATTGAACGAAGCTTTCGGAGATTTCCATTACATACTGCTGCCGATCGGCGGCGGCGGACTAATGTCCGGCGTTGGGAGCGTATTTAAAAGCCTGAGCCCGGACACCTGCGTAGTGGGAGTCGAAGCTTCGGGGGCTGCGTCGATGAAGGCGGCTTTCGACGCAGGGCATCCCGTCGATCTGGCTGAGATCGACACCTTTGCCGACGGCATCGCGGTGCGCCGCGCAGGCGACCTGACGTTCGACATCTGCCGCAATGTGGTGGACCGTCTCGTACAGGTTCCCGAGGGACAGATCTGCACCACGATACTCAGGCTCTACAACGAAAGCGCGATAGTCGTGGAGCCGGCAGGAGCCGTGTCGGTGGCGGCACTCGAACAGCTTAAAGACGATATACGCGGCAAAAACGTCGTCTGTGTGATAAGCGGAAGCAATAACGACATCACGCGTATGGAGGAGATAAAAGAACGCTCCCTGCTGCACGAGGGGCTGAAGCATTATTTCATACTGCGCTTCCCGCAGCGGGCCGGCGCGCTGCGCGAGTTCCTGGAAAAGGTGCTCGGCCCGAACGACGATATAACGCACTTCCAGTATTCGAAGAAAAATTCCCGCGAGCGCGGCCCGGCGGTCGTCGGCATAGAACTTCAACGCTCCGAGGATTTCGCGCCGCTCATCGAAAGGATGAAGGAACAGAACATAGTCTACGAATACCTGAACGACAAGCCGGATCTCTTCCAGTTTTTGATTTAGTCCGGGAGATCTGACAGAACGCTCCTGCGAGCCGCACGGCGCGGCGGCAGCAGCCCGATACTGACAAAGACGGCAAAAAACGGCGGCCATGTTTTTTCAAATGACCGCCGTTTTTCCTGTGATTCAGGCTTTTTTGCCTCAAAATCAATTAAATTTTATATTTACATAAATACAACTCTGACATATAATGTTTCCTATCTTTTCAAATATATCCTCAACGGAGGGATGACGGCAGCCATGACGTGACGCATTGTTGTGACTCGTGTATCGAGCCCGTCGGTTTCTGTGATCCCTCCGCACACCCTCTCCTGAAGAGAATAATTATATCTTCTGTTTTTAGGGCGTGCCTGTGGGAACGCTGCTGCGCAGCCGCATGCCTGCCGGGCGTATTTCAGATCTTTGCCTGAAAAAACAAGGAGGAAAAAATGGATAAGATATTTATGTCAAAAAACGGCCCCGCCGTTGCCGGAGCCGTCATAGGCGTCATCGGCGCTTTGTTGGTCAAATTCGGCAACCCCGGAAACATGGGCTTCTGCGTCGCATGCTTTACGCGTGATATCGCCGGGGCTTTCGGGCTGCACAGGGCGGCCGTCGTTCAGTATCTGCGCCCTGAGATAGCGGGATTTATCATTGGCGCCTTTATATCGGCTCTTGCTTTCTCGGAATTCCGTCCGCGCGGCGGTTCCTCTCCAATGGTGCGCTTTGCGCTCGGCTTTTTCGCAATGATAGGCGCTCTCGTTTTCCTCGGCTGCCCGTGGCGCGCATATCTGAGGCTTGCCGGCGGCGACTTCAACGCTGTTGCCGGCATAGCCGGACTTGTCTGCGGCATCGGCATAGGCGTATGGTTCCTCTGCGGCGGCTTCAGCCTCGGAGCGGCGCGCCCGACGCCGAAGGCCGCAGGTCTTGTGATGCCGCTATTTGCCGCAGCGATACTCGTTTTCCTTTTTGCAAGACCTCTTTTCGGCCCCGAGGGCACAGGCCCGATATTCTTCTCTGAAAAGGGGCCCGGCGCGGCGCATGCCCCGATACTCATCTCACTCGGCGCAGGTCTCGTAGTAGGATGGCTTGCGCAGCGTACACGATTCTGCACGATAGGCGCCGTGCGCGATCTTATGATCGTAAAAGACGCTCATCTTTTCAAGGGAATCGTTTCCTTTATAATAGCCGCTCTCATAGTAAACGTTGCGCTCGGCCGGTTCAAGCCGGGATTTGAGGGACAGCCTGTGGCGCACACGATGCATCTCTGGAACTTCCTCGGCATGCTGCTTTCCGGTCTTGCCTTCACGCTTGCCGGAGGCTGTCCGGGAAGGATGCTTATCATGTCCGGCGAAGGTGATTCCGACGCAGGCGTTTTTGTGCTCGGCATGCTCACAGGCGCCGCTTTCGCGCACAACTTCACGGCCGCCAGCTCCGCTGCAGGCATCGGTCCGCACGGAGCCGCCGCAACCGTCATCGGCCTCGTTTTCTGCCTGGCCGCAGGCTTTGCTTTTAAAAATAAAATGGCATAGGAGATACCGTACGATGGAAAAGAATACTATAGACGCACGCGGGCTTTCATGTCCGCAGCCTGTTATAGAAACAAAAAACGCGCTTGAAAAAATGAAGTCCGGTACTGCGGAGATTCTGGTAGACACAGTCACATCGCGCGAGAACGTTATACGTTTCGCAACCCGTGCCGGCTGGAAGACGTCCTGGAAAGCGACGGAGACGGGTTTTGCCGTAACAGCCGAGAAATAAGCCTTTCATTCATCCCTCGTAAAAGAAGCGCCCCTCTATGTAACAAGGGGGCGCTTCTTTTATGTCGTATAAACAGGCAGTTATTACCGCTCTGCCGTTTCGCCGCGCAGCCTCTCCGTGTCGGCGCCGTATTTGACCGCGATTATCTCGGAAATTATCGATACCGCTATCTCGTTGGGGGTCTCCGCCTTTATCGGCAGACCTATCGGCTTGAATATGCGGTCGAAATGCTCCGCGCTAACGCCGCGCTCAAGCAGCATCTTGCGCACCGTGCCTATTTTGGAGCGGGAACCTATCATCCCGTAGTAAGCGCCGGGCTGTCCGTCCGTTACCGCGACGGCTTCCGCGTCGACCAGATGCCCGCGGGGCGCTATCACGACATAGCTGCGGTCATGGAAAGAGATCCCGTTCTCATATATCTTTTCTATCGGGCAGACGACGCAGCGCGCCCACGGTATATTCTCTTCGTTAGCAAATTCTT
>JAEEYY010000084.1 GCA_016288355.1 Synergistes sp. | reverse complement strand
TTATCTTTTAACTATGTTAAATCATGTTTTAACATTTCTCAATAATCAGATTGACAAACGGAGGCTTACGTGCTACTATTTAACTGTAGGAAATTATTATTTACCAAGAGTAAATTTAATTGTTTACAGAAAGGATTACTGCCATGAAAATGAAGACAGCCCAGGCCATGGTCGAGATCATGGTCAAGGAAGGCATCAAGACCGCATTCGGTATCCCCGGAGCGGGCATCAACCCGGTTTATCAGTTCCTGGACAAGGCGCCGATCGAGCATTTTACGATGCGTCATGAGGAAGCCTGCGTTCACGCGGCCGACGGTTACCAGAGAGCAAAGCACGAGATCGCGCTTGCCATCTGCTCTCAGGGCCCGGGCGCTACCAACTTCATCACCGGCCTCTACTCCGCGTTCATCGACTCCATGCCGGTCCTTGCCGTTGTCGGCCAGGCCAACACCACCCAGCTCAAGCAGGAGCCCTTCCAATGCGTCGACATGCCCGACATGGTCAAGACCGTGACCAAGAAGGCGTGGTGCGTCATGAAGCCCGAGGATCTTCCGGGGATCATGAACGAGGCGTTCTATCTGATGCGCGAAGGCCGTCCGGGCCCGGTCCTCATCGAGATGCCCCTGGACGTGCAGAACGCTCAGTTCGACTTTGATATCGACAGCTATGTTCCCCGCGAGGTCCCGGTGGTAAAGCCCAACCTTGACGAGATCAAGAAGGCAGTTGCCATGATGAAGGAAGCCAAGAACCCCGTCATCATCATGGGCGGCGGCTGCTTCATCGCAGAGTGCACCAAGGAAGTGGTCGAGCTGGCTGAGGCTCTGAATGTCCCGGTCATCACCACCTACCAGGCAAAGGGCGGCATCCCGGAGGAGCATCCCTTAAATGCAGGCCATGTCGGCATCCAGGTCGGACAGCCCATCGGCAACAAGATCTTCCTTGATTCCGATTTCGTCCTTGCCATCGGCAACCGTTTCTCGGATCGCCACACCGGTGCGCTCGGCGTTTATCGCGGCGACAGAAAGTTCGTCCACATCAACATCGCGCCGCAGCAGATCGGCCTGGTATTCCAGCCTGATCTCGGCATCGTATCCGATGCAAAGCTTGCTGTTGAGGCCCTTCTTGCAGAAGTAAAGGCCCAGGGCGTGAAGTTTGACGCTGAGAACACAAAGAAGCTTCCTGAGCTTCGCAAGCAGCTTGCCAGAAAGACCGACTATGACTGCGCGCCCATGATGCCGCACAGAGTCTTCCAGGAGGTCAATGAGGCATTTGACGACGAGACCTACTTCACTGCCGGCTGCGGTATTACCCAGATCTGGGGCGGCCAGCTGCAGAAGATCAACAAGCCCTGCAAGTACCTTCCCTCCGGCGGCGCCGGCACCCTCGGCTTCGAGGTCCCCGCAGCCTTCGGCGTCAAGGTCGCCCGGCCTGACTGCGATACCGTGACCGTGGTCGGCGATTTCGGCCTGACCTTCATGGGTGAGGAGATCGCGGTAGCTACCGCCTTCAAGAAGCCCATCATCGTGGTCGTTGTCAACAACGCTTACCTTGGCCTCATCCTTCAGAACCAGAAGGGCTACGGCTTCGAGTACGGCGTGGAAATGCCCTACAACCAGGACGGCACCATCGACTATGTGAAGCTCGGCGAAGCTTACGGCTGCGTGGCAGAGCGCGTATTCAGCCCCGAGGAGCTGAAGGATGCTCTGGTCCGTGCGAAGGCTTCCACCAAGGCCAGCGGCCGCCCCTACCTGATCGATGCGATCTGCATCAAGACCCAGCTGTGCGACATGGGCGGCGCGATCAACGCTATCGCCTCCAAGGCACCGCAGGACTGATCCGTTTCCCTGAATAGTTAAGCATAGAAGGGGCTGTGAAAAAAGCATAGCCCGAAACCAAAGAAGGATCCGGGGTTTATCAAAGCCCGGGATCCTTTTTTGGTGTTAATATGTGTGTCAGAGGGGACGGTCCTTACTGACACATACCGTTTGCTGCGTCAGCGGTCAGACCTTCAGCTTGACGACGATCTTGCGGTTTCGGTTGCTGGTGCCGTCCGACAGGCTGGAACGGTGCGCGTCGTGGGGAAAGAAGATGGCGAACATACCGGGCTTGGCCTGCAGAAGCGTCTGATCGGGATTGTGCCGATAGGAGATCTTATCCTTTACGGGGTCGTAATCGGAGATGGGCTCCATGAGGTACGCCGGCATATAGGCGGACTGCTCGCTTCCGGAAAGGAGGTACTGGATATCGATATGCTCCTTATGGGTCTCCCAGCCGGCCTTTTCGGGGTCCTTGGGCGTATACTCCTTGACCGTGAAATAGACATCTTCATCAATATCGTAGCGTCCGGGATCATACCTGGTCACATCGTGTTCCGCGAGATAGTCGACGAACTTCTTGATATTCCTGCAGGCATCCGCATAGCGGTACAGATTTGAAATGTGATCAAAAATCATAGCTTTATTCTGCCTTTCTCTTCTTTTTCACCTGATCGGCAATGACGGGGAACAGGACCCCGGTGATCGTAATGATGATCAGAACGATGTTGATCGGACCCTTGAAGAAAATACCGAACGAACCTCTGGAAAGCTGAAGCGCGCGGCGCAGGTTGCTTTCCGCCAGTTCCCCGAGGATAAAGCCGAGGACCGTGGCCGCCGGGGGAAAGCCGAATTTCTTCATCAGAAAACCGACGACGCCGAAGAAGATCAGCACGTAAATGGCAAAGACGTCGTTGATCGTGGAGAAGGCCCCGATCATCGCGAACATCAGAACGGCGAGGTTCAGGTACACCTTGTTGATGCGGGTGATCCTCACGAAAGGCTTGATGATCAGCAGGCCGAGGATCAGCATGATGATCTGCGCCACGAACATGCTGCCCATCAGATGATAGGGGATGGAGGGATTGTTCACAAACAGCAGGGGACCGCAGGAGATGCCGGCAATACCGAAGGCGGCCATCAGGATGGCGGCGGAGTTTGAACCGGGAATGCCCAGTGCCAGGAGCGGGATCAGCGCCCCGGCAGGAACGGCGTTATTGGAAGATTCCGGAGCCGCGACACCGCGGATATCGCCTGTGCCGAAGGTCTCTGTGTTCTTGCAGAGCATCTTCGCCTGGGAATAGGCGAGCCACGAGGCGATCGTGGCGCCCGCTCCGGGCAGAGCGCCGACGATGGCGCCGATGATGCCGCCATAGGCCGCGAGAGGCGTGATCGCGGCAAACTCTTTTTTTGTGGGGTACGTCACGGTCACTTTTGCTGTGATCGCTTCCGATTTCTCATGCCGGAACACCTGCCGGAGCACTTCTCCTACGGCAAAGATGCCGACAAGGACGGGGATCGTCTCAAGGCCCTCCCGCAGGCGGTAGATGCCGAACGTAAAACGCGTAACGGAAGCAAATTTATCGGTGCCGACAATAGCAAGGAGAAGTCCGAAGGCCGCGGCGATCAGGCCCTTCAGCGGGCTTTTGCCGGATACGGTGCCGACGATGCTGAGTCCGGTCAGGATCATCCAGAAATACTCTGTAGGACCGAATTTGAGCGCAAAGGACGCCAGCGGGATGACGCAGGCGACCAGCAGCAGGACACTGATCGTTCCGCCGACAAAACCGGAGTACAGGGAAGTAAACAGCGCCTTGCCGCCCTGGCCCTTCCGGTTCATTTCGTAACCGTCCAGAACCGTGGCGGCGTTGGAAGCCGTGCCGGGCGTTTTGATCAGGATGGCAGGGATCGATCCGCCGTATTCGGCGCCGATATAGACGGCGGAGATCATGGGCAGGGACAGCATGGGGTCAAGTCCGTAGCAGAACGGCAGAGCGAGCGTCATGGCTACGGAAGCGGAAATGCCGGGGATCGCTCCGCCGATCATTCCCCAGCACATGCCGAAGGCCATGTAGACCAGGACCATGGGATGGAGCGAGTTCAGAATGCCCTCAAGAAAGAAACGATAACTGTACATGGTTCACCTCAATGGATAAGGCCGATCGTCGGAAGCAGCACGCCGAGGACCTTCGCGAAAAAGAGATACAGGCATACGGACATGCCGACGGAAAAACCGATCGCTGTTTTCAGTTTTTCCTTCAGTTCCCGCTGATCCAGGTAAAGCGACAGCGAGAACAGGAACAGGATCGTGCAGATGATAAAGCCAAGCCGCTTCAGGAGCAGGCTGTATACGATCAGGGCAAAGACTACGATGACAAGAGACTTGTAATCCGATGCTTTGCCATTGGCCTTCGGAGCCTCGCCGGCAGATTCCGCGGTATCCTCCCGGGGCCGTTCCTTGATAAACAGCGCGATGCTGCAGATGCCGATGATCGAAGCCACGAGCCGGGGATAGAGCGCGGGTCCGATGGAGTCGAGAGCCGAACCTTTGAAGGTGCTGGCTTCATAGAAGATCCATACGGACAGCGCCAGACAGAAAAGAGCGACGATGCGCTCCGTGTTGAGCAGGGGTTTCCGTTTCAAAATGATTCCTCCTGTAAAAAAGAAACCGTTGGTTCCGCCGGACGCCGGGTCTGGCGGAACCAACGGTTATCATCCGTTTCCGCGGGAAAAGATTACTTCGCAGTTCCCAGGATATCGTCCTTGTTATCGGAGATGATCTTGTAAATGTTGTCGTAAGTCGCCTTCAGCTCATCGCCGGTCATATAGATCTTCTTGATGCAGACGGAATCCATATAATCGTTGAAGCCCTTGTCTTCAAACGAATACTTGAACAGCTCGTAGATGTGCTGCACCAGCGCGGGATCCATTCCTGCAGGGCCGGCAAGACCTCTTGCGCGGTAAAATACGAGATTATACCCCTCCTCGACGGTCGTGGGGATTTCGGAAACGTCGCTGCGCTCCGCGGAAACGACCGCGAGGAGCTTCAGCTGTCCGGCTTCGACCTGGGCGCGCACATCGCCGTATTCGCAAACGCCGATATCTACAAAGCCGCCCAGTACGGCTGCCAGGATGTCGCTGCCGCCGTCATAGGTAACGCGGTTTACATCGAGGCCTGCGCCGTTGATGATCTGTACGGAACAGACCGTGGAAGCGCCGGTGGGAAGACCTGTGCCCCAGTTGACCTTGCCGGGGTTCTGCTTCGCGTATTCGACAAGCTCCGACAGCGTGTTGTAGGGGGCCTCCGAACGGCAGTAGATATACTGGGGATCGATACCCATACCATTGATGTAGGAGAAGTCGTTGTAGTTGATGGGAGAGTTGCTGATGAGCTCCGCCTGGACGACGACCGAGCTCAGAAGGGTCAGGGTGTAGCCGTCGGGATCGGCTTTCTGGACCTCGGAGAAAGCAGCTGCGCCGGTAGGATCGACGATGTTCTCAACGATGATCTGATGGCCGTTCAGCTTGCTTTCCATTGCGGCGGCAAGATTGCGCAGAAGGGTATCGCCGCTGGAACCGGCTTTCGCGTTGAAGATGATCCGGATATCCTTTTCGGGCCAGGATGCATAGGGATCGGCAGCTTCTGCTGCAGTGGTCTCCGCAGCCTTGGTCTCAGCAGCGGCTGCCTTAGTCTCTGCTGCGGCTGCTTTGGTTTCGGCAGCGGTCGACGCGGGCGCGGCCTGAGCGGCAGGCTTGCCGGAGCAGGCAGACAGAACAGCGGATGCTGTCAGCAGAAGGGCTGTGATAAGGGCGGTTTTTTTCTTCATAAAATGATGCCTCCTTAAAAATTGGTGGTTGAAAACTCTGCTGCCCTGCATTCTAGCATCGAAAAAAAACAGAAACAAGCGGCCATTTTCCGGCAAAAAAACAAATATGGATTGACATATATATTTTTTTTATATTATCATTCATACAGGGTTTTGCGCCGCTGATAACCGGGTTTTTCTGATTATTCTGACCTATAAAAAAGTTTGAAGGGAAAAAAGATGCGTATAGAACAGCTGGAATTGTTTCTTCAGGTGATCGAAAGCGGCTCCTTCGCGGCAGCCGCGCGGATACAGCATATGTCCCAGCCGGCAGTCAGCATGTCGGTCGCCGCCCTCGAAACGGAGTTCGGAACCAAACTGCTGGTACGCACCCCGGGGCAGCGCCGCCAGATCGAAGCGACGGAAGCCGGTATGATCCTCATGGATTATGCCAAAAAGGCTTTAGTGGATTATCACAACGCGTATACGGCAGTCATGCAGGCCGGCAGGACCCTGAAGCCGGTCGTTCTTATGACCAGCTACGGGCCGGGAGCCTGCGTGACTCCCCAGCTGGTGAAGTATTTTAAAGACCATTATGCCGGCATTCCCTTACAGGTCACTCCCATAAACGGAAACAGCATCTATCAGTCGCTGCTCGGCGGCGGCTGTTCGGTCGCAATATCGGCAACGGCACCGCCGGAAGGCGTTTATTCGGAACCTTTTTTCCGGGATCCTCTTGTACTGATCTGTCCAAGCGTTTACAAGATCAGATCGCCGCTCACGCTCCCGGAGGTCCGGGAGCTGCCGCTGATCATCCGCAACAAAAACAGCGGGGCTTATCAGATGTTCCTGGATGCGCTGAGCGGGCAGAACATGAGCATCTCTGATTTTTCCGTTTCGATGGAAGTATTCGGAAACAGCGACATCCTTCAGGCGGTATCTGCGGGAATGGGAGTCGGGTTTGTTACGATGTCTTCTCTTTCGACAGAACAGAGCGGCGCAAAATACCGGATGATACCCATAAAAAAGTTCAAGGTGGAACGCTGCATCCGGATATCGCGCGCCGAGGATCATCCGCTCACGGACAGCGAGCGCCTGTTCTGGCAGTGTGCGCTGGGGATGGAGTGGCGCGGCGTGTTTTCGGGCTTCAACACGGTCCCTGATGCGAAGAGGCTCCCGGCGAAAGGAACGGAATAAAAAAGGACGGAACGACCGTCCTTTTTGAATGATATGGCCGGGAAGACTGTCCGGCCTTCTTATCCGTCTGAATTCTCACCGGAAAAGGATGCTTTCAGGATCACGGTCTTCGGATCTTCCAGGCTCCCCTTTTCAAGGCGCTCCAGCATGAGCCGGCCGCTTTCCTGTCCCAGGCGGGAGAGCGGGCGGTTGATGATCAGGATCTCCGGGTTCACCAGCTCCAGCCAGTTCCAGGCGTTGAAGCCGCACAGGCCGAAGTCCTCCGGAATGCGGAGGCCTTTTTTTTGTATCAGGGAAAGCAGCTGCGTGAGAAGATCCGTTCCGGAAACGATGCAGGCGGTCCGCTCCCTGCGGGCCAGTTCGAGGAAAGCATCAAGCGACTCCCCGAGATCCGTGTAGATCCCGGCGTTATTGCGGGCGACTTCAAACAGCAGGGCTTCCGGAGAAACGCCCTGCTCCTTCTGATAGCCGGTCCATGCGTTCCGGCGGACATGGATGTTGCTCATGGGAGACGATCCATGCGGCGAGAAAAGAGCCACGTTCCGGAATCCCTGTTCACGGAAGCGGTCCATGGCCCGGCGGACGATGGCCGGCTGGTCGATGTAGACCCGGTCGTACGGCCAGTCCGCGATGTTGCGGCCGACCAGCAGGATGGGCGTATCGTTCTCCAGCATGACCTGCTCGTAGTAGGCGTGGTCCCCGGAAGCCGGGTGCAGGATGATACCGTCCACGTTCTGGCTGATGCACCGGGCGAGCGCCTCGCGCTCTTTCTCCGGATCGTCGCTTCCCTGGAAGATGATGGGGGTGTAGCCTTTTTTATCGAGCTCGGAGCAGATCGCGGAAAGCTCCTGGGTAAAGTCCTGGCCGCCGAAGCCGGAAAGGATGATCCCGACCATGCGGGTATGGCGGGAGCGGAGGCTCTGCGCCGCCGCGCTCGGATGGTAGTTCAGTTCGCTCACCGCCTGCTCGATGCGCTGCCGCGTTTCTTCGGACATAAATTCGTAGCGCCCGTTCAGGAAGCGCGAGACCGTGGTCTTGGAGACCCCGGTCAGCCGCACGATATCGGAAATGGTGGCTTTCTTTGTCGTCATGTCAGTCAAACCTCACGAACTTCATTATCACGGAAATCCATTTGTTCGTCAAGTCTCGGAAGTATCTTGACAGATGGGAAAAAACTTGTTATTGTAGCGTATGTAAATCGGTAAACAAAACCGATTAACAAAACCGGTTTCTAAGCCGATTATAACGGCAGAGGCCGGAAGAATCAAGCGCATTTTCGAAACGCCGGAAACGGCAGGGGGAAGAAATGA
>JAEEYY010000083.1 GCA_016288355.1 Synergistes sp. | reverse complement strand
CTTCAGCTCTTTCCCGTCGAAGGTGAATGTTACTTCCCGTCCGTGTCTGTAATCCAGAATCGGATGCTTTTCGATCAGAGACATTCCCTCTCTACCCCCCTGGTCTTACGCCGCTTTACTTGCGGCGGGTTAAAATATAAAGATGATTGCTGGAAGTGATAAGTCAAAGCAACATAAAAAAATTGTTGATAATCAATTTTTTGATGTTGCTAATAAATATTGTCGCCTAATATTGAAATTTTGTCAAGGATAAAAAATAATTTACACTTATGGTATTAATGTGCCGGATCAGATAACTGTCTTTTCCGTCCGGGCGTTCTTCTGTTTCTGTATCTCTCTTATATATGCGTATACAGTGAATTTTGTGTTGCCCATTTCGGCTGCGAGCGCTTCGACCGAACCCTTCAGGCGGAAGAAACCTTTTCCCGAAAGTTCCTCTATGATCTGTTTTTTCTCGGCTTTTGTCAGGTAATTAAGCGGTCTGCCGGCACGTTTTTTTGCGGCGTCGATCGATTCTCCTATTACCTCTTCCAGGTTCTGGGCGAAAGATTCGTGTACTGGTTCCGGGAAAATGCTCTCAGCTTCATCTTCCGCGCGGGGCATTTCCTGATATTGCTCTGCGTCCCCGATATCTATCCTGACAAGACTTTCTATCAGGTCGCGTGCGGCCAATGCTTTTTTCAGATCATGGTTGATGCTCAGGAAAGCGATTATCTCGCCATTTTCATCTCTTATAAATATGCAGCTGCAGCGAATCAGCTCTCCCCTTTTGTTTTTTGCCAGGTAATTGAAAATGCCCTCTTTATCTCTGTATTTTTCTGACTGCAGCATGAACAGGCCGAAGTCGGTCATCGGACCGCCCTCGCTGCGCCCGGTCACATAGCCGTTTTCGCAGAGCACAAGAGAATGTTCCAGCATCGAAACGTCATGGAGGTTCACTTCGTAGTCTTTGCCGAGCGTTTTTGCGAGACCTCTGACTACAGGAATAAGAATTTTCAACTTCGGATTCATCTTAGATAAGTGTGTCACGAAATCACCTCCGTCATAAATATTTTATACTAAATTGCGTTACAAATAAACAAATAATTAATATCAAGTTCCGTTGTTGTCGGAAAAATAAAAGTACAGCACGTCTGTGTGCTTTTCACCGCCGGGTGTTTTGCTGCATCAGGGAGGCCGCGGAGAGTATCTCTCCCCGCGGCCTCCGGCTGAATGCTATAAAAAGAAAGAATGGTTAAAGTACCGACGCGAGTCTTTTGATGCCGTCGCTGATCATCTCGTCGGTGGAGTTGGTATAGTTGAGCCTGAACGTGTTGACGTCGTGCTTGTCGACATAGAACGGGTCGCCCGGCACGAACGCAACTTTCTTCTCCATCGCCTTATAGAAGAGCTTAAGCGCAGACTGCCCTTCGGGGAGCGTTACCCAGATGAACATACCGCCTTCCGGCTCCGTATATCTCACGTAGGAGGGGAAGTACTTTTTCATAGCGGAAAGCATCGCGTCCGACTGTTTTCTGTACAGTGCCGTTATCTTGTTGACATGCTGCTGATATTCGTTATGGGCGAGATAATCGGCTATCAGATACTGCGAGAATATGTTCGTGTGCAGATCGCTTGACTGTTTTGCCGTTACCAGATGCGTCATCAGCTCTTTGTCCTGCGTGATTATAAAGCCGAGGCGCATACCCGGCGTCACTGTCTTTGAGAAGGTCCCGAGCAGCACGCTGTGAGCGAGCTTGCCGGCTCCGATATAGGGCAGCCTTTCCCCCTTGAAGCGCAGCTCGCCGTACGGGTCGTCTTCCACGAGCACAGTGTCGTATTTGTCGAAGAGTCTGCATATAGCTTCGCGGCGCTCCTGTGTGTATGTGAGGCCGGAGGGATTCTGGAAGTTCGGGACGAGATAGGCGAATTTAACGCCGGCCTTCAGCGCGTTTTCCAGCTTCTCAAGGTCAAGTCCCTCCTGCTCAAGTGTTACCGGCATGAATGTCGGTTCAAACATGCAGAATGCCTGGATGGCTCCGAGATATCCCGGTTCTTCAACTATGACTCTGTCGCCGTTGTCGAGCAGGACCTTCGCAATTAGGTCAAGAGCCTGCTGCGATCCTGTCGTGATCAGGATATCGGCGGGTGTGATGCTGAGTCCGAAATTCTTGTTGTATTTGTCTGCAACGAACTGACGGAGGGGCAGATAGCCCTCTGTCGTGGAATACTGAAAGACCTTGGCCCCGAATTCATCTATAATGCGGCATGCCGACTCTTTCAGCGCCTCCTGCGGGAATGATATCGGGTTGGGCAGGCCGCCGGCGAAAGATGTTACCGTCGGATCTTCGGTAACTTTCAGTATGTCGCGTATAAACGATGACGGTGTGGCTAAGATCCTTTTTGAATAGCGCATAGTTGCAACACTCTCCTTTTGATTTTCCTGCTGTATAGTCAAACCGCTGAAAGGCTGTTTTTGCCGGCGGTTTACTTTTCTTTCTCTTCTGCTTCGGCGGCGCGCACTTCATCGACTATGTCGGAGAATACCGCAAGCGCCTGAGCGAAGTCCAGACGTCCGAGCCCCACGCGGAAGTGGTTCGTATTGAGGCCGTAGGCGCGTTCCCCTATTATAAGCAGCTCTTTTTCTTCCATTGCCCTTTCGCACATCTCGGTGACTCCGTAAGGCGGCATAAGGCGCGGGAAGGCCGTTGCGCCTCCGTTGGGCTGCACCCACTGGAAGATATCCCGGTTCTTCCTGAAGAAAGCCTCCGCCATGCTGAGATTCTCCAGCACTATTTTGTGGTTGCGCTCCAGCAGGTCAGCTGCGTTGCGCATTGCGATCGTGGCAAGTATCTCTCCCGGCGCGTTGTTGCATAAGGTGGTGTAGTCTTTATATGCGGCACACTCGTCGAGCAGCTGACGGCTCTTCGAGACAAGCCAGCCTATGCGTGTTCCCGGCAGCCCGTATTTGTTGAGTCCTCCGATGACGGCTGCTCTGTGGTAGATATCCGCAATAGAGGGAAGAGCCGCGGCCGGGTCGTGCTCCAGGCCTCTGTATGTCTCTTCGTTGAATACCCACGTGCCGTTGCGGTCAGCAAGGTTCAGGATCCTGTCGAGCTCTGTCCTGACAGGGATATATCCCGTGGGGTTGTTGGGGATGTTCAGGACGAGGAGCTTTGTCTTCGGGGTCAGGTTTTCCGCGAGGAAGTTGATGTCGAGCCTCCATCCCCAGCTCGTTATCTCAAGCGGCCATTTTATAACGCGGCAGCCGAGCGCGCGCGGCAGCTCGTAGAGCGAGGGGAGCGTAGGGTGCATTACGATGACTTCGTCTCCCTCTTCCAGAATATTGTTCATAAAGATAAAGATGCCTTCCTCGGGCGTCAGCTCGAGAATATCCGAAGGGCGTATCGACAGATAGCGCTCAGTTATGGCCTCACGCAGCTGAAGGAAACCCTCGGAGCGCGTGTAGCCAAGGCTCAGGTTATCCCAGAGGCGTTTGCACTCCGGGTCGGCCATGTCCAGGATCTCCTGCATAGTGCAGCTTTCACATGCGACCTGGCTCAGCATGTATTTAGCTTTTTCTGCGTAACGGGCAAAGAGTCTTTCGAGCTTGAATGTTTTTATCTTCATAAAAGCTGCTCCTTTCGTTTGACTTCGACCGGTCAGTATATAATATCGTATCTGTAAAGTATAACCTTTTTTTTAATGCTGTGACAGTTTTTGAATGGTTTTTTTCACAATTATTGCCGAGAAAATTTACTAAGAAACACTTTATTCTCATTATATTTTCAGAACAAATAAGGAAAAATATTAGGCCCGTTATGCGGGGATCAGCAAAATATGCTGTAATTGCAATATAATTTATATATATACGCAAAATTTAAAAAATTATTTTGCCTGCATATTGCAGACTGATATATCTGTGGTACAATTTAAAATACAGAGAGGAGCATCCCGCGATGTCATACGAATCTGAGTTCAGACTTAAATCGATGAGGGAACAGGTCTATGACTACCTTCGTGTACAGATGAACGAAGGCAGGATACGGCCGAATTCATTTCTCAATCTGAACGAGATAAGCAAAGAGCTCGGCATGAGCCGCACACCGCTGCGCGACGCCCTTTTCCAGATGGAAGCGGAGGGCTTTGTCACTATATTTCCGCGGCGCGGAGTCGTGGTCAACGGCCTGACTCTCGAAAAAATACGCAATATATATGAGATGCTGGGAGCGCTTGAATCGGCCGTGCTCGTGCTGGTGGCCGTGCGTTTCAGGGACAGCGACGCGGAAGCGATGGAAAAGCTTAACCAGCAGATGGCAAAGGCTCTTGCGCAAAATAATTTCTCTCTCTTCTATGAAAACAATCTGAAATTTCATAATACATATCTTGACCTCTCTGACAATTCGGAAATGCTGCACGCGATAAAGATACGCAAGGAACGTCTTTATGATTTTCCGAGGAACAAGGCCTTCGTCAAGGAGTGGGAGGTACACTCTCTCGAAGAACACCGGGCGATGACGGATCTTCTCAAAGAGCATGATTTCAACGGAGCGGCGGATTATATCCGCGATGTGCACTGGTCTTTCTCCGTGCAGTAACGCTTCATACGCATATATTACTTTTCCAGGCAGGCCGATCTTGACATATCGGAAGAAGGTACGGAAAAAAGTGAGTAGACCGGGAATTATTTTTGACATTAAAAAGTATTCGATACATGACGGACCGGGGACGCGTACTACCGTCCACTTCAAGGGCTGTCCGCTTTCCTGCTGGTGGTGCCATAACCCCGAAAGCCAGTCCGTCGCGCCTGCCGTGCTCTTCCGCGGGGAGAAGTGCATAGCCTGCGGTTCATGCATAAAGAATTGCCCGCAGCAGGCTGTTTCGCTATCTGAAGGCGCGCTCGTCACCGACGAGGGACTCTGCACAGGCTGCGGCGTCTGCTGCGAAGTCTGTCCCGCAGATGCGCGTGAGCTCTGCGGCAGGCCCTATACGATCGATGAGCTTATGTCGCGTCTTGCCAAAGACGAGATATTCTTCCGCGACGGCGGCGGCGTTACATTTTCCGGCGGAGAGCCTCTGATGCAGCCGGAATTCCTGATAGAGGCGCTCGACGCCTGCGGCAGGGTGGGATATCACCGCGCCGTCGATACGAGCGGTTTTGCCGGCAGAAGCGTTATCTTGGAAACGGCAAAGCGCACCGATCTTTATCTTTATGACTTAAAGCATATGGATCCTGTGATGCATAAGGAGTATACGGGGGTCGACAACGCGGTGATACTGGAAAATCTTGCCGCGATCTCGGAAGCCGGCGCAAAGATAAACATCCGCATCCCCTTCATGCCCGGGCTTAACAGCGATGATGAGAATATGACCGCGGTAGGCAGATTCGTTTCCCGCCTTAAGGGAATCACGGGTGTAAATATACTTCCCTATCACACGGTCGCGAAGGGCAAGCATGACCGCTGGCACATGGAATATAAACTGAACGACCTGCTGCCCCCGTCGGACAGTATGGTCCATCATGCAGCCGGGATACTTGAAGACTTCGGTCTTAAGGTGCACATCGGAGGATAGCCGCGGGCTGATGCCGCTGCGGCATAAAATAAATAAACATCTGAAAGCTCACAACATTATACACAGGAGGGAAAACCATGAACGAAAGAATCAAACGGCTCCGTGACGCAAGCTTCGATACACACGCATCGATCAGCATTGAAAGAGGCGTGCTGGAGACCGAGTTCTACCGCGAACACGAAGGCAAGATGTCGATGCCTGTCCTGCGCGCGTCCAATTTCAAAAATCTCTGTGAAAAAAAGACGATCTATATCGGACAGGACGAACTTATCGTAGGTGAAAGAGGCCCGAAACCGAAAGCAGTCTCGACCTTCCCCGAGCTCACCTGCCATTCCAGACAGGACTTTGAGATTCTTACAACCCGTGAGCAGCAGAACTACACGGTCGACCCGAAAGACATGGATATATACGAGAAGGTCGTCGAGCCCTACTGGCGCGGACGCTGCATGAGAGACCGTCTTTTCGAGCGCATGCCCGAAGCGTGGAACCTTCTTTATCAGGCCGGAACTTTCACCGAATTCGGCGAGCAGCGCGCTCTGGGGCACACCGCGCTGGACGGCTACATATATCAGCACGGCGCGCTTGATCTTAAGGAAGAGATCGCCGAATCGCGCGCAAAGCTTGACTTTATAAACGACCCGGAGGCTACCGCCAAGGATGAAGAGCTGCAGGGTATGGCGATATCCTGCGACGCGGTCATCATCTTCGCGGAGCGCCACGCCGACCTCGCCGAAAAGATGGCCGCCGAAGAGAAAGACGAGCAGCGCAAAGCCGAGCTGCTTAAGATAGCCGAAGTCTGCCGCCATGTCCCGGCGCACGCGCCGCGCAATTTCTGGGAAGCCGTTCAGATGTACTGGTTCGTACACCTCGGCACGATAACCGAGCTCAACGGCTGGGACGCCATGAGCCCCGGACATCTGGACCAGCACCTTGCTCCTTTCTATGAGAAGGGGCTGGCAGACGGCACTCTGACCCGCGACAAGGCCAAGGAACTTCTCTCCTGCCTCTGGATAAAGGTAAACAACACGCCTGCTCCTCCGAAGGTCGGCGTCACCGCCAAAGAGAGCGGCACATACAACGACTTCACAAACATCAACCTCGGCGGCCTCAAGGCCGACGGCTCCGACGGCTCAAGCGAAGTCACCTATATCTGCCTTGAGATATTCGACGAGCTGCGTCTTCTCCAGCCGCAGGGCAACATCCAGGTCAGCGAGCGCACGCCGGACAATGTCATCCGCGCTGCAGCCCGCGTATTCCGCAACGGAATGGGCTATCCGTCGATGTTCAACTGCGATATGGTCATACAGGAGCAGATGCGCGTAGGCAAATGCCTTGAAGACGCCCGCGAGGGCGGCACCAGCGGCTGCATCGAAACCGGCTGCTCCGGCAAAGAGGCTTATCTGCTGCACGGCTACCTCAACGTGCCGAAGCTGCTTGAATACGCGCTTTCCAACGGAGTCGATCTCCTTACCGGCAAGCAGGTCAGCATCAAGACCGGCGAGCTCTCCGAATTCAAGACCTTCGACGACCTGTATGCCGCTTTTGAGAAGCAGATGGCTTATGCGGTGGAAACCAAGATCGGAGTCGACAACTATCTCCGCCATCAGTACGCTACGAATATGGCGGCCACCTATCTCTCCTGCGTGATCCGCGACTGCATCAAGAAGGGCAAGGACTACTACAACGGCGGCCCGCGCTACAACAGCGACTACATCCAGTGCTGCGGCATAGGCACCATCACGGACAGCCTCTCTGCGATAAAGAAGCATGTTTATGACGAGAAGCGCTACACGCTCGCCGAGCTCGTCGACGCTCTGAAAGCCAACTGGGAGGGCAGGGAAGAGATGCGCCTCACGCTCTGGAATAAGACCCCCTTCTTCGGCAACGACGACGATTACGCGGACGATATAATGAAGAGAGTCTTCTCAAGCCTCTTCAAGACCATCGACGGCAAGCACAGCATACTCGGCCCCACATATCACCTGAATATGCTTTCGACGACGTGCCACAACTACTTCGGCCAGAAGCTGGCCGCTACGCCGAACGGCCGCTTCAGCGGCATGCCGGAATCTGACGGTACCTCGCCGAGCCACGGCGCCGACCGCAACGGTCCGACGGCCGTTGTCAAGTCGCTTGCCAAGATGGACCAGGTGAAGTCCGGCGGCACGCTTCTGAACCAGCGCTTCCTGCCGTCCGTCCTTGCGGGCGAAGAGGGCATAGAGGGAGTAAAGAAACTCATCCGCTCCTACTTCAAACTCGGCGGACACCATATCCAGTTCAATGTAGTAGACGAACAGACGCTGCGCGACGCCCAGGCGCATCCGGAGAATTACCGCGGGCTGCTGGTCCGTTTCGCAGGCTACAGAGACTCCTTCGTCGACCTTGATAACTATCAGCAGTAAGAGCGCATAGCGAG